>CAYYMT010000025.1:29908-37504 GCA_964472715.1 uncultured bacterium
CCGGGTGATATCATGCTGCAACATCGCGTTGATCTGGCTCAGCCGGTTGTCCAGTGTAAAGGTCTTGCTTTCCACCGCAGTGAAATTATTATAATATTCTGAAAACGCATCGGTGGCTACTTCACGGCTTAAATGGTTTTGTGTTCTGGCGATGTAAGCCGTCAGCAAATCGATGATCCGCTGAGTTTCACCCCTGGGAACATCATGAGCACCCTGAACCAAGATGATGTCCTTTTCCAGATTCAGCCACAATTTGTCCGATGATGTCCGTACCGGCGAGCAAACATAGGGAACGGCTTTTTTCGCAAAATCAGGATAACTGACCAGCCACTGGAAGGCCTGGAAACTTCCCATCGAGCCGCCTACTATCCCATAAATATCATCGATCCCTAAAACCTCGGTCAGCATTTCATATTGTGAATGAACCATGTCTTCGATTGAAAAGACCGGCAGCTCGCCTTTATAATTGGATGGCGACGTTGACACGCCATTCCCCAGCGCGTCGATTGCAATGACCATAAAACGCTCATAGTCAACGATTTTATGTTGTTTTACCGCGTTGATGATATGTTCGGAAGTGCCGCCAAACCAGGTGGGATAGATAATAATGTTGGAGGAATCGCCGTTTGCTTCCCCGATAATGCGATAACCGATTTTACAATTTTTGATCACTTTTCCGGAAGTCAGGGTAAAATCACCAATCTCTGCAAATTGTTGTTGTGATTCGCTAAAAAGAAAGGTAAAACAAGCGACTAATAAAAGGAGTATTCGTTTTTTCATAGTACGTCTTTGTTAAAATAGTAGGTTATAAATCCGGCCATATGGCGAAGTGCCGGTTCGATAATTCGTTCATCAACGACAAATCCGCCGGTATGGGCAGCGCCTTTTCCCGCGCCACCGACACGAACATACAGTCCCGGCACCCGGTCCAGATAATAGGCAAAATCATCAGCGCCCATGGAGGGCTTTGGTAAAATTGTTAAAGAATCCCCGGAATTTTTCGCATAGTAATCAATGAATTGTTCGACCAGTTCGGTATTATTAACCGCCACCGGGCAGGAAGTGGGAAATTTAATGGCAATATTCAGATCATATAATTTTTTAAATTGATCGGAAAATCCCTGCATCAATTCACGGGTTCGCGCCAGCACCGCATTGGAATGGGTACGTAATGTTCCTTTCAATTCCAGAGATTGAGGTATGGCATTTTTGGCATGACCGCCATTGATCTGCCCAAAGGTAAAGGAAACGGTTTCCCGGGGATCGATTTTGTTTTTGATATAGGAGTGTAATTGGGTTACATACTCACATCCTGACAGGATCAGGTCCACGGATTGGTCGGGACGGGAAGTGTGGCCGCCGGGCCCGGATAAATTGATCTGCACTGTTGTGTTGGAACCATTGGCGGCGGTTTTTGATAAAGAAAATTCCCCAATTTTATCTTCGGAGTTGACGTGAATGCCAAAAATGGCTTTTGCATTGTCCCAGATATTTTCTTTGATGACCAGCGCCGCGCCTGTGGGGGTGGACTCTTCCGCAGGCTGAAAAATTACCCGGAGTTTGCCGTTTAACTTGTCCGGGAATTGTTGAAAATACCGTAAAAGCCCCAGCCCGACGGCAGTGTGATAATCGTGGCCGCAGGCGTGCATGACGCCGGTATTTTCCGATGCATACTCATTTGCCGCATCTTCCACAATGGGTAGCGCGTCAATATCAGCGCGGTATAGAACTGCCGGACCGGAACCTACCTCAGCATAGCCGCCGGTTTCAAGACCTTTAAACGGTTTAAAAGAAATACCCCACTCTTTGAGCGTGGCTTTGATTCGTTCCGTGGTTTTATATTCTTTGTAGGATAATTCAGGAAATCTGTGTAATTCCTGACGAATTTTTGTGACTTCCTCAATAATGCTTTGATATTTTCTTTGCATAGTTTGCTTAATTCTCCTGATTATATAAAAGCGTGACAATATGATCCTGAAGATTGTTTATTTTACTGGTAGGCGTCGGATAGTGATTGGCAATGATTGAAAAAACATAGGTTTTGCCATTTTTAGCATCCACATAACCGGAAAGTGCCCGTACATGGCCGACATAACCGGTCTTTGCAAATACATGGCCTTTGGCATTGCTGCCTTGCAGTCGGCGCCTCAGAGTACCGTCCACACCGCCGATTGGCAGCGACTCTTTGAAAATTTGAAAATTATCGCTGGTGTACATATATTTCAATATTCCGGCGATCTGGTCCGCAGTGACCATGTTGTGGCGGGAAAGTCCGGAACCGTCGACAATGAACATTCTATCGGTATCAATGCCGATGGAAGACAAAAATTTCTTCTCCTCTTTGACAGCGGTTGCGGTGGTTTTTTTCTTCTCATCAGAAAGTGTTTTTAACACGGTTTCAGCGTAAAAATTATTGCTAATTTTGTTAATGTTGTGAACGATTTTCTGCATGGAAACGGAATTGTGGCTGAAAAGAAGTGCTTTGTCCTCATAATTGATTTTTTCAGAACAGATTTTGGTGTCTGTAAATTTTATATTGTTCTGCTCCAGAGCTTTGGCAAAAGCAGTGAGCAGAAAATCCGCCGGTTCAGGGACTGTGGTCCAGTCAACATCTGTTTCAGCATCGATAGGCATTTTGCCTTTTATCAGTAATTTATCCAGGGCATAATCCCGGTAGAATTGGGAACCGGAAGCTGAGTCCTTAGGTACGGTGATCATTTGATTGTCAATGTCAAGATAATCCTTTATAGGCTTTTGCTGAATGGCAACCGGCTCACCGATTTTTTCGGCCGGTGAAATGTGCAGGTCGACACAGTTGTCATTGTAAGACAAACCGCCGGTCTTAGCCGCGTAATAATAGGGCAGGTCATCTTTTTCCCAACCATATCCGACGCCGTCATCAGCGAAAATTGATTTGTCCCCGATAATATTCCCCTGGATTTTTTCGATTCCCACGGCTTGCAATGCCTCAATCCAGAGTGTGAAAACCGAATCAGTCTTGCCGCCGTAAAACCGGCCGCCAATTGTTGGATTACCTGAGCCTTTAATGATCAGATCACCTTTTAGAACTCCATTCTCGATTGTTCCGTTTGTATAGAAATCTGTGTTATACCTGAAATCTGGTCCCAGCATACTCAGTGCCGAAGCCGTCGTCACTAATTTCATATTGCTGGCAGGCATCAGTAATTTGTGCTGGTTTTGTGCATAGACAATTTTACCACTGCCCAGTTCCTCGATATAAACGCCGATGGTTGCCGGTGCCAGCGCCGGTTCTGACAAGAGTGTTTGTATTTGATCAGCGACAGAGAGTTCTGACGGCGACATTGGTCCGGAAGAGATTTGCGTCTGCGAACACCCGCTGAGAACGACTAAGATTACCAAATTGAAGATTAAAATTACATTGCGAAATTTCATGAGATACCCCTTTTAAATTTGATTATTTTATTAAAAGACCGATTGATTCTTGCTTCGGATATAATATTGTCGGTGACGAGTTTTTTGATGATTTCAAAAGTCGGCTCACAACCCAGGCTCTGTGGCTGATCCGCCGCGCTGTTCATTAAAATATCGGTTCCCGCCCGAAGGGCCAGTTCAACCGCCTTTGCATCGGAATAATGCTGGCGAATGGCACCCATGATCAGATCATCGGAAATTACCAGGCCCGTAAAATTTAATTCATTGATTAATAATTGTTCTATGATTTTTGAAGAGAGTGAAGCAGGATATTTGTCATCAAGTGTTTTTACCAGAATATGCGCGATGAGCACAGTGTCGGCTAATCCTTCCTTAATTAGTTTCTTGTAAGGTATTAATTCCTTTTCCTGCCAACTTTCAGTGGCGTCGGCCAATGTCCGGTGTGTATCTTCCCGTGTGCTGCCATGACCTGGAAAATGTTTCAGACAGGTATAAATGTTATTCGCGCGGTGGGCCAGTATAAATTGCCGGGCGTGTTGATAGACCTCCTCCGGATGGGAAGAAAAACATCGGTCCTTACCGCATATGGCCGGGTTGTCCGGAGCGATCTCCAGGTCCACAACCGGCGCGAAATTAATATTAACACCCAGACTGCGGAGCAGAGAAGAAATCTTTAACGCCGCGTCATAGGTCTGTTTCGGGTCATTCCGCCGGCCCAGTTCACGGGCGGAAGGAATTGGTGGAAACCCGAAAGTTTCTTTTAAACGAATCACCTGGCCGCCTTCCGCATCAATTGAAACGAAGAGAGGAATATCAGCAAGTTTTTGCAGGTCCCGGATGAGGTTTTTTACTTGATCATGATTTTTGATATTGCCCGGGATGTCACCCATTGGAGAGGCGCTGTCTGTAAGCCATACGCCACCGACCTGTCGGGTACTGATCTTTTTTCCAATGCCGGTGGTCAGTGCGGCTCCCTTGAACCCCACCATGATCATCTGGCCGATTTTTTCATCCAGTGTATAGCTCATAGGCTTTTATTGATAATATTGTTTTTGCAAATCATATAGGTCAGTGATTTTTTTGGCAACGGTATCAGTGATATGCACAAAAGTAGGGTTTTCAATTGTCTTGCGATGTTCATAAAATTTATCGAAGAAATAAACCGGCCCGTTTTGAATACAGCGGATCAATTCTTCTTTTCCAAAATATGTTTCGATTGTTCTCGCCATCAGGTACCCCAAACCGGTCAAAGGTCCGTAGGGTTCCATACCGAAAACTTCCATCTGAGTAAGCAAACCCTCTTTTTTAGTTTTGTAAATAATATTGTAGACCTGTTCCAGGTAACTGACACTTTGCTTCGCCTGCATAAAAAAATTAAATCCTTTAGGGCTTCCGCTGATGTATGTTGAAACGCCTTCCATATAGGTAAATGCCAGGATGCGGTAGAATTTACGGTCCTCTTCGGTTTCGAAATTCCAGTATTTAATATCTTCATACTGAAAATTGTTTTTTTTGTCAGGTGATTTTATGCATAATTCAGAATGCAGTTGTTTGAAAATTTCCTTTCGGGCGCCTTTAAAATAGACCGGATAATTGTCTTTGATCTGAGCGATATTAAAACCGACACTGTTGGGTGCCGACCAGATATTCTGACCGAAATTTACAGCAAATTGCAACTCGCCGGTAAAGGTTACATCAGCGGGCAAATAGTCAGATAAACGGGCGGCAATGGGATTGGTGAAATTCCGGGAATTTTTCTTTATGTAATCAATGAATTCTGAATACAGATGGCGGTTTGTGTAAAATTCGGAAAAGCCAAAATTGTTGGCAGGGTTTAACCAGTTCCAAATTTTTCGTTCAGGATTATTCATAGCAGCCGCGCCCAGGAAATACAAATAATCCGTTCTTTGTGGATAGGGAGACGGAATGATTTTATTTTCTCTCCGGGCTGCGATCATATTGTCAAAAATATTATTCTCAGCCAGTGTTTGCAGCTGTTCATTTTCAAAATTATTATAATAGTCCAGAATATCTTCTAAAAGCGAAAAGTCAACGGTTAAATGGATGTTTTCCGGGCCAGGCGTAGAGGTGTCATTTATTTCTTCATTTTTAAAATTTATGTGGTAACCGATATTAGCTGTAATGAGATCACGGATATTATTGGTTCTTACTTTAGAAAGATAGAGGCCCAGCCGAATGGTTTTATCAAAATCAGTTGGCAGGGGAATCCGGCTTTTTTGATCGAAATGATTCGGGATCACACCAAAAAAACCGCCTCCCAATTGGTTTTGTCTTTTTTCAATTGCTGTTAAGTTGTACACATCTTCAGGAGTTTCAAACCTTGAGATTTCACGAAACAGATAACGGGTGTCATCCAGGGGAACCAGTTTCTTGATATTATCAATCAGCCGGTGGGTATCCTCATTATCGGTAAAGGCTTTCAAATCCTGCCATGTCCATTGCCCGTTAAAATCAAACTTTTTATCTTTTGAACAGCCGGTTAACAATAGCGTAATTATAATACCGGTTAATATTGCTCTGACTCTCATCGGTCCTCCGTAAAAATTATTGACACTGATTGTAAGGTACTTATAAAAAATTTCTGATATTATCAAAATTTACAACAAAAAAACGCACCTCAAATTCAACATTTCTCCTGTTGAAAAATAAAGATTTGTTTTGATAATTACAAATAGTTAGTTAAATTAATTAATTAAGTAATATTAATGTATTCCGAGGAGAAAATGAAGCACTTCAAAGCAATCCTGATCACTATTTTTTTAGTCTTTTCCAATCTTTTTGCTTTAAATAATGAAGAATTTCGCGCTACCTGGGTAATTACCTGGGAGCATAATTGCGATTCCACTACCATTAAGCAAATTCTGGATAATCATGTCAAAGCCAATATGAATGCCGTGCTTTTCCAGGTTCGGCAGGGAGGCACGGCCTACTACCGCTCTTCCTATGAACCCTGGGGCTATTATGCCGGTTATTCCGATCCCGGCTTTGACCCCCTGGCCTTTGCGATTAAAGAGGCCCATAAACGGGGACTGGAACTGCACGCCTGGTTCAATGCTTTTCACACATCCAGTACCATCAGCGGCGCGCCGGCGGAGAAACATCCCGAATGGATCTGCCGTGACGGCAATGGCAATCCCATGCCTCAGCACATTGCCATTTCTCCGGGACTTCAGGAAGTGCGGGATTACACCCTTGATGTGATCATGGAAATTGTGAATAATTATGATATTGACGGCATGCATCTGGATTACATTCGCTGGAATGAATATACCACCTCTTCGGTTTTAGAAAAAAGCGCCGGCAAGGATATTGACAAACTGGATGGGCAAATTACTCCACATGAAAGAGAATTGCTGCAAAAAACCACATCAGCCAACCGCTATTTATATGACGTCAATCATAAATACAGTGACGGCGTACCGGAAGGGTATGGGTCCTGGGAAGAATTCTGGCGCTCTTCTGTGACAACCTTTGTTCGGAGTGTTCATGATTCCATTCAGGCGATGAAACCCTATGTCCGGTTATCAGTAGCCGCGTTAGGTAATTACCGCTGGGGCGGCTGGCAGGGATATGAATCGGTTTATCAGGATGCCGGTTTGTGGTACAATGAAGGCTCTATCGATCAGTTAACGCCAATGCATTATCACTGGACAGACGGCGATGGTTTTTATAGTATGCTGAATGGATACGGAAGCACCAACTGGGATTACTGGCTGGATGATGACAGCCGGGTGCTGTTTTCTGTGGGGCCGGGCTCCTATATTTTATCGGAAAATAATATCTGGAACCGACATCGGGAAATAATAGAGCGCTCCCGAACGGTTGACTTTGTTGACGGGTTTCAATTTTTTAGTTATGGCAGCTGGCAGGGGAATGAATACTGGGAAGAGGCCGGAAACACCGTCTTTCCAACCAAAACAAAAATTCGCAGAAATGAACTATATGAGGGGGACGCTCCGGCTGAACCGCAGATTTCCCTGCAAAAATATAATTCCCTGGTTTATAATATCGCTGTCACGCCACAGGAACAGGAAACAGAAAAAAGATGGTACGTGGTCTACCGGTCAACTGACGCCACAATCGAACCGGAGCATGACCCCATCGTGGCCATGAAACTGACCAATGAACCCTTTGATGTAAAAGAGGAATTTGACGGTAATC
>CAYYMT010000026.1:0-37245 GCA_964472715.1 uncultured bacterium
TGTAGATCGATTTTCTCGAAGATCCGGCTTTGACGGACATAATCGATTTTGATTTTGACCGGTAAGGAAAAATCAATGTCTTCGAATGATCGATCTTTGCGTAACCTGTTAGTTTACTGCTCCGGAAGTATTCAAATTTTCCTGCCGGATAAATTTGAAAAGCGATTCGGATAATCGATCTACAAAAAATCATCGTCGACAAATCAATAAAAATATTAAATTTACAAAAAATTTATTTTGTAAATTAAAAATCAATTATAAATTTAAAGCATGTTAAACAAAGTGAAAAATATCAATCTGAATTTAAATAACTGGTGGTGGACCTGGCGCATATCATATACCGCAACCCTGATGGTCCTGCTTTGCTTTATCTAAATACTTAAATCGAAACATAAATATTAAAAGCCGCTAACCCACAAGGGTTGAGCGGCTTTTTTGTTTTTATACCAAGGAGAATCTATGGAAGACTTTCAAAAAATTAAAACTGCCAGAAAAGGCGATTTGGTGCCTATGGTGAAGCGCCAGAAAATCAAAATCGATCCGGTATTATTCTTTGGAAAACTGACGAATTTTGGCGAGCGAAAGAATTGCATCCTGCTGGAATCGGCTAACACCATTTCCAAATACGGTGAAAAGAGCATCGGCGCCATCAATCCCTGCCTGAAAATCAAGGGCCGCGGCGAAAGTTTCGTCATTAAGGCTCTCAATGAGAATGGGAAATATTTCCTTTGTGAAATTGAAAACGACCTGGATTTCTGTGATGACCTGGTTGTAAACGAGGAAAAGATCAGCGGTACACTAACTCCCAATATGACCGAAACCGATGAACGGGAACGGTTGAAATCTCTCACTCATTTTGATATTCTGCGGGTTATCAATAACAAATTCACGCCGACTTCACTGGAAGTTAATCCCACCGGCGGCCTCTTTGGCGCCATCAGCTATGATATGATTGACCAGTTTGAGGAATTGCCCACCTACAAAACCGATATTATTGGCGATCCCGACTATGAAATGATCTATGTAGATAATTTTTTCATCCTTGACCATATGACCAATGAAATTAAAATCGTGGCCAATGCCCTGATTACCGACCGCAGCCGGGATGATATTTATATTGATTGCATCAAAAAGATCAATCTCTACCAGGAATGTCTGGCAGAGTGTGAAAATTTGGATTTTCCGAAGGAATACAAACAGGATAGCCATGATATTGATTTCATTACTGATACGGAAAAAGAGACCTATATGAAAAAGGTAGAACAGTTGAAAGAGCATATCATTCACGGTGATGTTTTTCAGGCGGTATTGTGCCGAACCATCGTTGCTGATACGCAGATTCCGCGTTTCAAGGCTTACAAAAATCTTCGTGAGATCAATCCCGGCCCCTATATGTTCTATTTCAATACCAGCGACGGTTGCCTGCTGGGTTCCAGCCCGGAAATGTTTATTCGTGTGGAAGGTGACGAACGGAAAACCCTGGAAATCCGCCCCATTGCCGGCACCAAACCCCGTGGCATTATCAATGGTAAAATCGATCACGATTTGGATTCCAAATATGAACTGGAACTGAAACTGGATCCCAAAGAACAGGCGGAACACACGATGCTGATCGACCTGGCCCGGAATGACGTAGCCCGGGTCTGTGAAAAAGGCAGCCGTTATGTGGATGAACCTTTTATCATTGAAAAATATTCTCATGTCCAGCATCTAGTCTCCAATGTTAGTGGTACACTAAGACAAGAGTATGACGCTTTGCACGCTTACATTGCCTCGATGAATATGGGAACCTTAACCGGTGCGCCAAAGATTGAGGCAATGAAGCTTCTAAGACAATACGAAACCGGAAAACGCGGCTATTACGGCGGTTCTATAGGCTATTTTACACCCGATGGCAATTTCGATTCCTGTATCATCATTCGCTCCATGCGCTTTAAAAACGGCCACGCTTATATCAAGGTTGGTGCTGGTATCGTCCATGATTCCGTGCCTGAAAAAGAATGGGAAGAAACTATCAGTAAATCCAAAGCCTGTATTCTGGCATTGACAAAAGGAGTGGAAAAATGAAGGTACTTATGATCGATAATTTTGATTCTTTTACTTATAATCTCGTGGATGAACTGGAAAAACAGGATTGCGATGTCTCTGTTTACCGAAACAATATTTCCATGGAACAGATGGATGCTATCATTGCAAAAAATGATTACAAACTGATCGTCATCAGTCCCGGCCCTTCCAACCCGAAAAATTCCGGTATTTGTTTGGATGTCATTAAAAATTATCACTCTAAAATTCCGATCTTTGGCGTTTGCCTGGGATTTCAATGTATCGTGGAAGCCTTTGGCGGTGTGGTCTCTGTTTGTCATGAAACTGTCCATGGAAAATCCAGTATTATCAGGCATAATGACCAAAATTTATTTCATCAATTGCCAAATCCGATTCATGTGGGTCGATATCATTCACTGTTCGCCTCCCAGGTGCCGGAGGACTTTGAAGTGGCCGCCTGGTATGACAATATTCCCATGGCCATTTATCACAAACAATATCAGTTGAGCGGCGTGCAATTTCACCCAGAAAGCATTCTCACCGCCAGCGGTAGCGCATTGATTAACAATTTATTGAGGAGAATAGAAGATGTTGGATAGAATTATTAACGGAGAACATCTGACACAACAGGAAGCCGAACTGCTGATGTCGCAGATCATGTCAGGAGAATTTACAGAAAATCAAATTTCCGGGATACTCGTGGCTCTGGCAGCCAAAGGTGAAATGGTTGATGAGATCACCGGCTTTGCCCGGGCAATGCGGGAAAAAGCCACAAAAATCCCTGTGATACGGACTAATGGCGAAATCATCTTCGATTGCTGCGGCACCGGCGGAACAGGATCCGGTGTGTTCAACGTTTCCACGCTGGTAGCGCTGATCATGGCAGCGGCCGGTGTCAAAGTCGCCAAACATGGCAATCGCGGCGCGACTTCCAAGTGCGGCAGCGCCGATATCCTGGAAAACCTGGGATTGAAATTGATTTCTGATGTCAACATTGTATCGAATTCGATCAAAAGCGCGGATTTTGGATTTCTCTTCGCGCCTTTTCTGCATAAGGCCATGAAATACGCGATTCAGCCGCGGCGTGATTTGGGTGTACGGACCGTTTTTAATATTCTGGGACCATTGACCAATCCGGCAGATGCCAATCACCAGTTAATGGGTGTTTTTGATCCGCGATTAACTGAAACAATTGCACAGGTCTTGGGTAATCTCGGGGTTAAACGGGCCATGGTGGTTCACGGCGAAGGAAATCTTGATGAGGTTTCTACTATCGGAAAAACCAAAATTTCAGAGTTGAACAAAGGCGAAGTAAAAACCTACATTGTGACACCCGAGCAATTCGGTCTTCAGCGGGCAACCATTGAAGATATCAGAGGCGGTGAAATTCAGGACAATCTGCGCATTGCCATGAATATTCTGCGCGGTAAAAAAGGCCCGAAACGAGACATTGTGGTGCTGAATGCTGCCTTTGCGCTAAAAGTCTGCGATGCGGTTGATACTGTAGAAGATGGTATCGTAAAAGCGGAAAATCTGCTGGATTCAGGCAAGGTGATGGCGAAACTTCAACAAATCAAGGAGTTATCAGCAAAATGATTTTGAAGGATATTGTAAAGAACACGAAAATTGAACTGGATATTCGGAAACAAGAATTTCCCCTGGAATATTTCCGTGATAAACTGAAACCATCACGCAGGAATTTCAAGCGGGCGCTGCTGAAGGGCCGCAGTATCAATCTCATTGCCGAGATAAAACGAAAATCACCTTCCCGGGGATTAATTCGTCCGAATGCTGACTTTACTGAAATAGCCAAAATCTATGACGACCATCCTTTGATTAATGCCATTTCCTTTCTCACTGATTATAAATATTTTGGCGGAAAAATAGAGGAATTACAGAAAATATCAACAATCACCACCAAACCAATTCTGCGGAAAGATTTCATCATCGAGGAATACCAGATTTATGAAGCGCGGTATTTTGGCGCTGACGCCATCCTGTTGATCGCCTCTCTCCTGTCAACCAGTCAGATAGAGCACTTCATTGACCTTGCCAAATCACTAAAAATGGATTGTCTGGTGGAAGTACACACTGCTGAAGAAATCGCAAAACTCCCTGGTAATGTTGAGATCGCCGGTATCAATAATCGGAATCTGAAGGATTTTTCTATTTCTCTGGACACAACGGTTGACCTGTCACGACAATTAAAAGCCAAATGCGAAGTAATCGTCACAGAATCCGGGATTCATACCGGTAATGATGTGCAAAAGATAAAGCCATTTGCCGACGCAATGTTAATTGGCACTTCGATCATGAGTAAATCGGATATTGCGTCAAAAATCTACCAACTCTTCCGGCCAAAAGTTAAAATTTGCGGGATCACTCGAATGGAAGACGCGCAATTTTGCATCAATCAGGGTGTTGATTACCTGGGTTTTATATTTTATGAACAATCAAAGCGCTACATCTCACCCGCTGCTGCGTGTAAAATCATCACTAAAATAAAAGAGGAGAATCAACATACAAAATTTATCGGCGTCTTTGTGAATGCGATTAAAAGCCGGATGCTGCAAATAATGGCTGACTGCTCCCTGGATTTTGTGCAATTACACGGCGAGGAAGATGAATCCTACTTTTCTGATATCAGGGAAAAAACCATCAAAGTCTTTCGGGTGGAAGACCAGATGAACCAGTTTCAAATCGACCATATCAATCGCTGCAAAGCGTCTGGTATACTGCTGGATACTTTTACCAAAGAAATTCGTGGTGGTACAGGAAAAACCTTTAACTGGCGAAATATTAAAGATATTACCCATGATAATCTTTTTCTTGCCGGTGGGTTGACTCCTGAGAATGTCAATGGAGCGTTGGATTTCAAGCCCGATGTGCTGGATATCAATTCCGGTGTGGAACTATCGCCGGGAATTAAGGATCATGGAAAAATTGAAATGATAATGAATTTATTAGCCCGCGGAACACGCGGATAGACACGAATTAAATTATTGTGAAAATATGGAACTATGCTTCGAAATATCGAGATTGCTTCGTTCCTCGCAATGACAGATTAATTAAATATTAGCGAAGATCCGTGGGTTAAGCGGAAAAAATTGAGGAAAACAATGAAAAAAGGATATTATGGAAAATGGGGCGGACAATTTATTTCGGAATTGCTGATGCCGGCGATTCTGGAACTGGAAAAAGCTTTTGAGGAAATCAAAAAAGATGACAGTTTTCTGGCAGAATTAAAAGAACTGTTACAGGATTACTCCGGCCGGCCCACACCACTCACCTATTGCCCGAATCTGAGTCAAGAACTGGACACCCAGGTCTATCTGAAGCGCGAAGATCTGAATCATACCGGTGCGCATAAAATTAATAACGCCTTAGGTCAGGCGCTCTTAGCGAAAAAACTTGGTAAGAAGCGCATCATCGCGGAAACCGGCGCCGGACAGCATGGCGTTGCTACTGCGACAGCCTGTGCCCGGCTTGGGCTGGATTGTGAAATTTACATGGGTGAAGTGGATTGCGAACGCCAGAAAACCAATGTTTACCGCATGAAATTACTGGGCGCCAAAGTCGTGCCGGTAAAATCCGGAACCCGAACATTAAAGGATGCTATCAATGAAGCGCTTAGGGACTGGAGCAGCAGTGTCACTTCAACCCATTATCTGCTGGGTTCTGTGCTGGGGCCACACCCTTTTCCGGAAATTGTCACCTATTTTCAGAGCGTTATTGGTATGGAAGCACGGGAACAAATATTAACCAGAACAGGTAAATTGCCAACGCATGTAGTGGCCTGTGTCGGCGGCGGCAGCAATGCTATTGGCATTTTCAAAGGATTTTTGGATGATAACCAAGTCAAACTGATCGGTGTGGAAGCGGGCGGCAGAGGAATAGAATCCGGCGATCATGCTTCGCGGCTTTGTGATCCTGATAGCGCTTCTCCCGGCATTTTTCAGGGCACCAAAACCTATGTCCTGCAGCACAATATGGGACAGATCAAAAATACTTATTCCATCTCCGCCGGATTAGACTATTGTGCTATCGGGCCGGAACACATGGACCTTCATGACCAAAAACGGGCTAAATATGATTATCTTACTGATGACTATGCTATTAAAGGGTTCAAAATGCTGTCGGAACTGGAAGGTATCATTCCGGCGCTGGAATCCTCACACGCTGTCGGCTACGTCATCAAAAACAAAGGTCATTTTGCAAATAATGATATTGTATTAATCAATCTCTCCGGCCGCGGCGATAAAGATTTAATGAATGTATTAAACTATGAAAGAGATCAGAATGAACTATGATGAAGTATACGATAGATTGAAAACACAAGGCAAAATTGCCTTTGTCCCCTTTACGATGCTGGGGTTTCCAAATTATGAAATGAGTTTGGAAATTATCAAAACTATTATTGACAATGGCGCTGATATTTTGGAATTGGGCTTTCCTTTTTCTGATCCGGTGGCGGATGGCCCGGTAATCCAGGAAGCCAATACCATTACCCTTGCCAATGGATTCAACACGGAAAAATGTTTCCGGTTATTGGCCGATATCAGACAGTATAGCAAAATTCCTATCGGGTTACTAGTATATGGAAATTTAATCTATCATTATGGTATTGAAAAATTCTATAACCGGTTGCAGGAATTGAAAATTAATTCGGTTTTGATTCCCGATATACCGCCGGAAGAATGCGATGACTATTTAGCCGCCGGGCAGCGAAATAATGTAAAAAGTGTCTTTATTATTACACCCATTACGCCGCAAAAGCGGCTGGATCTAATCCTGGAAAAGACTACCGGCTTTATTTATTTAATCTCCAGGCTCGGGGTGACAGGAACCCACAAAAGCGCGGATAACGATCTGAAATCCATTATCACGCAAATACAAGATAAAACAAATCTCCCTGTAAATGTCGGCTTCGGTATATCAACACCCGGTCACTTGCAACAGCTTAAAAAACTGGGGGTTAACGGTGGAATTATCGGCAGCGCCATAATTAAGATTATAAATAAAAATAAGGAACATTCTAAAAATCTGGTTCGTGACTTAAGCCATTATTTAAAAACGATTACTGCAGCAAAATAAAAATCTCTCCTCCTTTAAAATAAAAGGGGTGATACTCAATATCACTCCTTTTTTAATTAATTAATTTAAACTATATTTTAAATTGTTTTAAATTAATAAAACTTTCGGGAATATTTTTAAAAACTTAAAACCATTTGCAAAAAAATATTTGGACAAAAACAAATAATTATTAAATTTCAAATAATCGGCAATTTTAATCATCCCAGGTAGGAGGTCTTTTAGGGTGAGATTCATTATCAAAACTACATGTGAAGAAGAACAATGCATTCCGTTTAATTATCATTTGCAGCTGAACAATATCATCCGGTATGCCCTGGTTATTGGAATTGATCGTCTTGAAAACGATGGAATTATTCGGGGCGTACACCTGGAAACACTGAAAAAGGTAATTATTGACCATAAGCATTACACCTATTCCAAATTCAATTATTTTCCCAAAAACATCAATCCTGATGGTTTTTATAATATACGTCGGGGTGAATTATTATTTTCCACGCCCCTTCCTGACGACTATTTTAGTTATTTTATTAATATCTTCCGGGATCATAGATTCATATTTCGATTTAATGGTGAAGAAAAAATATTTAACGCCACCTATCTTGAACGGCTGGAATGCCCGGAATTCAGCAACAAAATGAATTTTATCACAAAATCTCCCATTGCTGTCTGCACCGTCTGGCAGACAAAATTCAACTCTGTTCGCAAACATTTTTTTAATTATGTAAAACACAAAGAGCGCAAGAAATTCATATCCCGGCTTAAGCAAACCCTCATCAATAAATATGAAGAAGTGAATGGAAATTTATATACCGGGAATAACCATCTCTTTTTTAAGTTTGACAATCGATATATCAAAGAAAATCGCGGCAAGATCAGCAAATTGATCCATTTTGAAAATAATGAAAAGATAAAGGCTTTTGAAGCGCCTTTTGTCATTGAAGCGGACCCTGAACTTATAAAAGTTGGGTATCACTGTGGATTTGGTGAAGAAAATGATCGTGGATTTGGGTGCGTGGAAATTAATGACAAGGAGTAGGAAAATGTACGCCCAAGAGGAGTCGAACCCCTAACCTTCTGGTCCGTAGCCAGACGCTCTATCCAATTGAGCTATGGGCGCATCATCATTTAAAAAGCGGGCTAAATTTATAGTATTAATTCCAAACAGGCAACAAAAAATAATCAAAAAGTTGATTTATCAGTATCTTTATATTTCTGCTGCAATTTTGTTAGTTCTGATTTCAATTCAGCAACTATTGACTCATACTTTTTATTTTCATAATTATTAACCAGTTCCAGCGGGTCTTCCTGCAGATCATAAAACTCCCAGATATCTTTTTCGCCATAGAAATGGATCAGTTTGTAACGATGGGTTCTGATTCCATAATGTTTTCTGACATAATGCCAGCCATGGGGATATTCATAATAATGATAATACATTGCCTTGCGCCAGTCCGAAGGTGTTTTACCGCGAGCCACGGAACGCAGGGATTTTCCCTGCATATCCGCAGGTATTTGCACACCGGCATAATTAAGGAATGTCGGCGCAAAATCCAAATTGAGTACGATGTCATCACTGACCTGTCCGGCCGTTATCTCTTTCGGATACCGCATTACCAGCGGCATGCTAAGGGATTCTTCATACATAAACCGTTTATCATACCAGCCATGCTCACCCAGATAAAAACCCTGATCGGAAGTATAAATGACAATTGTGTTTTCGTCCAGCTCATTCTCATCCAGGCAATCCAATATTCGCCCGATATTATCATCGACAGATAATATGCAGGCCAGGTAATCCTGCATATACCGCTGATATTTCCATTCCAATAAATCTTTACCCTCTAATTTTGCTTTTTCAAATTCCTCACTGATCTTGTTATAATGGTTATTCCAGATTTTAAGCTGCTCCGGCGAGAGGTTTTTAGTGTAATTGATTCGTGGTTCAGTGACTTTTTTCAGGCCGCCGGTGCCGGTTTGTTTCTCATAATTTTCAGGGTTTAGTTTCAGGTCAAAGGTCAGCCACATATCCTCGATTCGCATGTCAGCGTGGCCGGCAGTTTCCTGGCGGGTTTGATAATCATCAAATAATGTTTTCGGTATGGGAAATTTTTTATCTTTGAATTTTTCCAGATATTCCAAGGGCGGCATCCAGTTGCGATGAGGCGCTTTGTGATGAACGAGCATACAAAAGGGCTTGTCTGATTTTCTGGTTTCAAGCCAGTTAATTGCCTTGTCAGTAATGACATCAGTGGTATAACCGGTTTCTTTGATCTCTCCGGAAGGTGTTTTGAATCGTGGATTATAATATTCACCCTGACCGATAAGAACCTCCCATTGGTCAAAACCGGTGGGCTCGGTTTTCAAATGCCATTTCCCGAAAATTGCCGTCTCATAGCCGTTTTTCTGGAGTATTTTCGGAAAGGTTTGCTGGGAGCCGTCAAAGGGATCCCGGTTGTCGCGCAAACCATTGAGATGACTGTACTTCCCGGTCAGCATGACAGCGCGGCTGGGGGCGCAAATGGAATTAGTGACAAAACTATTATTAAAGCGAATGCCTTCCCCGGCAATACGGTCGATATTGGGTGTATTGATCAGGCTGTTATCATAACAGCTAATTGCTTTTTCCGCGTGGTCATCACTCATTATAAACAGTATATTAGGGCGTTGACGAATTTTATTACTGTTGCACTTTAACAAATTACCACTTAGACTGACCCCCAGGGTTGCTATTCCTAAGGATTTTATAAAAGCTCTGCGTGATTTCATACCGGTCCCCTCTTTTATTTCCACTTTCTTAATAATATATTCAATTAATCATGAGATCAAAATAAATTTATGATTAATATTATGAAATGGTTATAATTTGCTTTATTAAAATGGAGGTAATTTTGAATTTTAGATGTGAATTGGATATTAAATACAGATTTTTCACCTTATCGCATATTAAGGTGAAAAATTCCCGGGTTGGTTATGATAAACTGGTGGAATGCGGAACGGCATATTTGACTAATCATTCCCTGCCCCTTAGCAAAATTCCCGGCGTCCGGACAGCCCGCGATCTGTTTCGCCAATTGAAAATCGATCCCACCCGGCACCGGCCCTCTTCCGAAGCATTATTAAGAAGAGCGATGAAAGAAAAAGGATTTTACTCTGTCAATAATGTGGTAGATATTTGCAATTGGTGCGCGCTGGATTTTTTATTACCCAATGGCGTCTATGATCTTGATAAAATTCTTGGTGATATTGTATTGCGGGAAGGCAATCCCGGTGAATCCTATACCGGCCTGAACAACAAAACAGTGAATCTGGCCGGCCGGTTTTGCCTGGCCGATGAAAAGGGCCCTTTCGGTTCGCCGATCACGGATTCCAAACGGACATGTGTTGATCTGAACACCACAAATATTGGCGTGATAATCTACGCGCCTCATTATTATGATTCAGATAAATTGGAAGACCTGGAAAATATAATGGCCTCCAGAATTAAAAAATCCTCCGTGGTTTAAAAAAACACGAAGGATTAGAATGTAAAAAATAAACCTCCCGGATCATGCAGCCCCGGAGGTTTTGTAAATTAATTAATTGAAACCAGTTTTAAGTCAAAAGTCAGATCTTTACCCGCCAGCTCATGATTGGCATCCAGTTTTACTTTATCGTCGCCGATTTCCATAATCGAAACGGTCAGAACCTGTCCGGAGGGATGCTGCATGTGCAGCTTCTGTCCGATTTGCGGTTCCATACCTTCCGGCAGCTGTGATTTATCCACTTCGATAATCCGTTGCGGGTCCCGGGGGCCATAGGCATCATCAGAAGCAATAGAAATGGTTTTTTCTTCGCCCTCTTCCATGCCGGTAACACCTTCCTCAAATCCGGGGATCATCTGACCGTTTCCCAGCACGAATTCCAGAGGTTCGCGTTCCAGTGAACTGTCAAACACGGTACCATCTTCGAGTTTACCTGTATAGTGTACTTTTACTTTGTCGTCTTTTTTTGCTTGAGACATTATCTCTCCTGATTATTTTAAAAATAGCGTGCTAAATATGTGAAAAAAAGTTGCCAATCCCAAATTGTTTTTGGAATAGCAACTTTTGATTGTTTTTATGAACTTGTTTCAGGCGACAGAGTATCCGGCGTTATCCACTGCTTTTTCAAGGGCCGGCAGAATATTTTTATCAGCTTCATAATCCACGGTGACCTCGCCGGTATTCAGATTGATCCTGACATCATTGACCTCATTGACATCTTTGAGCGCTTTTTCCACGCGCATGACGCAGTGATTGCAGGTCATGCCTTCAACTTTAATTTTTTGAATACTCATTTTCTTTCCTCTAAGTGTTATTATCGGTTTTACAGGTGGAGATGCCAAAGGGTTTATAAAGCAGACAACTGCCTGCAAGTCCCGTTAGTAATGGTATCAGCCCCACTGCTCCCCACCAGGATTTATAATAAATACCAATGGCGATGATCGCCACTCCAAGGATAATACGAATAATTTTGTCTGTTTTGCCTACATTACACTTCATCTTATTTCTCCTCTATGATTGGGGTTTAAATCTTTTCAGGCTCAATGAATTGGTTACCACGGAAACCGAGCTAAAGGACATTGCCGCGCCGGCAATGATGGGACTGAGGTAGCCCATAGCCGCGATGGGAATTCCAATTATATTGTAAATAAAAGCCCAGAAAAGATTTTGTTTTATTTTTAACATGGTTTTCTGTGACAGATTTATGGCAGTGACAATAGTTGTCAAACTGGTATTCATCAGGGCAATGTCACCGGATTCAATGGCAATATCACTGCCTGATCCCATGGCAATACCAATGTCCGCCTGGGCAAGGGCCGGCGCATCATTGATACCGTCACCCACCATAGCCACGGTCTTTTGTTCTTTTTGTAATATTTTAACTTTGTCCGCTTTGTTTTCCGGCAGGACTTCCGCGAAGATATTTTCCTTATCAATACCCACCTGATGACCGATGGCGGTCGCAGTTTTACTATTATCGCCGGTTATCATATAAACCGTGATGCCCATCTCTTTTAATTGGGAGACAGCGCGCTTTGAATCAGATTTAACTGTGTCAGCCACAGCGATAATTCCGGCAAGTTTCCCGTCAATAGCTACATATACAGCGGTTTTCCCTTCCAGTTCAAGATTTGTTGCATCGGACATAAAATTGTCAATCACAATATCATTATCCTTCATTAAAGTCCTTGTGCCGGTGATAATATTTTTATCAAAGAGGTTCGCGCGAATACCTTTACCGGGAACCACTTCAAAATCGTCACATTCCGGTATGTCAATGGACTGATCTTTCGTATAGTTTACAATCGTGTCAGCAATAGGGTGTTCTGATTTATTTTCAGTGCTGGCAACATATTGCAGGAATTCCCGGTCATCCATTGTGGTGTAATTCAAAACATCTGTAACTTCCGGTTTTCCTTTTGTAATGGTGCCGGTCTTATCCAAAATAATTGTATCGATCTTATGGGCAATTTCCAGGCTGACACCGGATTTCACAAGAATACCATTTTCGGCTCCCTTACCGGTTCCCACCATAATGGCGGTTGGCGTTGCCAGTCCCAAAGCGCAGGGGCAGGATATGACAAGCACGGAAACAGCGGCTATAACAGCGGCGGACAGATCACCGGTTATGAAAAACCAGAGTAAAAAGGTAATAACAGCAATGGTGACAACAACCGGCACAAAAATGCCTGATATTTTATCGGCGAGGCGCTGAATCGGCGGCTGGCTGGCCTGGGCTTCCTCGACGACCCTGACAATATTCGCCAGAACAGTATCCTTGCCAATTCCTGTGGCAATAAAATTGAAGGAACCGTGCTTATTCACAGTACCACTGTAAACCTGATCATCAGTAGATTTTTCCACCGGCAGGCTCTCTCCCGTGAGCATGGATTCGTCAATTGAAGATTTACCGGATTTTATAATTCCGTCAACCGGTATCCGTTCACCGGGACGGACAATAATTTCGTCGCCTTTCTCAACCAGTTCGACAGGAACATCTTCTGTTTTTCCGTCTTTTTGAAGACGGGCTGTTTTGGGCTGTAGTCCCACAAGTTTCTTAATAGCTTCCGAAGTTTTTCCCTTGGCCCGGGCTTCAAAATATTTCCCCAGCAGGATCAGAGTAATCAAAATACCCGAAGCTTCAAAATACAATTCAGGATGAACGCCTTCCGGGTACGTCCGGAAAAAGCCATTATAGACACTAAAAAAATAGGCCGCCGATGTACCGAGCGCAACCAATAAATCCATGCCCGGACTGCCGGCTTTCAGGCCATGATAGGCGGTTTTGTAAAATTTCCAGCCGATAATGAACTGGATCGGTGTGGTAAAGATAAACTGAAACCAGGGATTGTGCAATAATGGCGCGGGAATCTTAAAAACCATTGAGACCATTGCCAGTAACAAAGGAATACTGAGAATAATTGAGGCCGTGAGTCTGAACTTCAATTTTCGTGATTCGACGTCGGTCTCTGGTTTTTCATTTTTTACCGGTTCCGCGGAATAGCCGGCCTCTTCCACCGCCTGAATTAATTCTTGCTCAGATACAGCATTGCTGTCAAAGGTAACGGTGGCCTTTTCCATTGCCAGGTTAACTACCGCGTTTTGAACACCATCCTTTTTATTAAGGGATTTTTCAACGGCCTTTAAGCAATTGACACAGGTCATTCCACCAATATTAAATTCCACTTCCCTGGTGTCGGGATCTTTGGCGGAATATCCCAATTGCTCAATAGTGTTATATATCTCTTCGGGGTTAATTTTGGACTCATCAAAATCGAGAATGGCATTGTTCGCGGATAAATTAACTTTTACCCTGTTGACTCCCTCTTTTTTATTGAGTCCTTTTTCAATGGCAAGCACGCAATTGGCGCAGCTCATCCCCTGTATGTCAATTTTTTTGTTTTTCAAGGGTACTCCTGATTAAAGTGATGATTTAATGACTTCGTTCAGAATGGTTTCAATTTTTTCGGTTATCGATTCAATAGGTTTGGAATAAAAGAATGTACTGATAAAGGTTGGTTTCTGGAACTCTATCTTGGTTTCGTTACCGTCCTGAAATAACGCAATTTTACAGGGCAGAAAAACCCCGGCGCTTTTCTCCTGGGATAATATTTCCTGGGCAAATTTTGGATTACAGACTTCCAGGATCAGATAATCTTCATAATCAATGTTCAAGGTCTTTCTGATCTTTTCAGACAAATTGAGTTCATTCAAGACCTTGAAACCCGAATTCTCAACTTCGTTCTTTATTTTTGTTGCTATTTCTTCAATACTTTTTTCACTTTTATATTTCAAACTAAAATCTTGCATAATGTCTCCTTTAATTTTCCTATTGTTTTAGTATGATTATAGATTCAATTAAAGGTTACAGATAATATATTAATATGTCAAAATGTTAATATTTACTGATAGGAATGGAGAAGGTAAAAGTACTGCCCTGATCGATCCCGGCGCTGTCCACCCATATTTTTCCGCCATGCAGTTCCACAAGTTGCTTTGTCAGGGAAAGTCCCAAACCTGTGCCTTTGTATTTTTTGGAAAAACTGGAATCAATTTGTTCGAATTTATTAAAGATTTTGTCGAGGTTTTTTTTGCTCAGGCCGATTCCCGTATCCGCAATGGATATTTGCATATTATTGTTTTTGATCTGGCAGGATATGGCGATTTTCCCGCCATCGGGAGTAAATTTTACAGCGTTGGACAGCAGATTGTACATGATTTGTTTGAGTTTTCTTTCGTCGGCAATGAATTTTTGTTCATCAACCTGGTCGCTGATTTTCTGTTCGATTTTGATATTGTGTTTAAAGGCTTTTTCTTTGATCATTATCACGCTGTTACCGATGATGTGGCGAATTTTGATATCCTTTGGTTCCAGCGACATTTTACCTGCTTCAACTTTTGACAGGTCCAGAATATCATTGATAAGGTCCAGTAAATGGGTGCCGCTTACCAAAATATTATTAACATATTTTTTCTGTTTTTGATTCAGTTCGCCAAAGAGTTCATCTTCCAGCAGTTCGGAATATCCAATCACGGAGTTCAGGGGCGTTCGCAGCTCATGGCTCATATTGGCGAGGAACTCACTTTTGGATTTATTGGCGATTTCCGCGTTTTGCTTGGCGGTGTTTGCGGCGATAATGTTTTCTTTGATACGGGTAATGTCATGGCAAAAAATCCGTATGATGTCATGCTCCGGCATAAAATAAATATATTGGTCATAATATTCATCAAAGACTTTGATTTCCCTGGAGTAAAAATTTTCATTTTCATTTTTCATGTCATCAACAATATCATTGATTCCTTTTAAAATTGGATGATCAAAGGAGTCCTGTTCCAGGGTCTTGAATTTTTCTTTTACCAACTTATTGGTGTAAACAATTTCACCTTCCTGGTTCAGGGCGATGAGCGGACTGGGATTTTGTTCGGGAAAGGTTGCCAGCTGGCTGAGCCTTTTTTGTGTAAACCGTTTTTTGGTTATGTCCTCTTTAATGCCTACATAGTGGGTGATTTTTCCGTTTTTAAAAACCGGTGAGATAACAGCTTCTTCCCAGTAAAGTTCCCCATTCTTTTTTCTGTTTTGAAAAACGCCTTTCCATACATCGCCCCTGGAGATAGTTGCCCATAATTCTTCAAATATCTCAGGTTTGGTATTGCCGGAATTCAATATCCGGGGGTTTTTTCCGATGGCTTCATTCAGTGTATAGCCGGTCAAATTTTCAAAGAATTTATTCACATATTCAATGCGGCCTTTGGCGTCGGTAAGTACAATGGAGATGGGTGACTGGTCAAGTCCCAGTTGGAAAATATTCAGTGTATCCTGTTTTTGTTCCAGTTCCTGAAGGGCTTTTTTACGTTCTGTAATATCACTGATACTGGCTACAATATCTTCTCCATTCGTGTGCCTGGACAAAATAGCCCTGTACCATTTATCTTCAAGTCGGTATTCATATTCCTGGCTCTTATCAGATTTGAGCAAATCGGACACCGCTTTTTTATATCGTATAAAAACTTCCGGCGGCATGATATCGATTATATTTTTGCCCATGAATTCAGAGGTATATAATTGGGTTTGGACATCATCGGAAATATACGCGTCCACAAAAGTGTTGTCAGGGTCAAGCACGAAGACCATATCACTCATGGAGGAAATGATCAGACGTAATTTTTCTTCGCTTTTGGTGAGCGCCTGCTCTATTTTTTTCTTTTCCGTAATGTCAATCGCCATGCCTATAAATAAACTGATCTCTCCATCACTATCACGCATTGAGGTGACTGAGAGGTCGACCCATAATATATTTTCGAACTTATCAATATATCTCTTTTCCAGACGGTATCCATTGGTTTCATTACGCAAAATTTTATCAAATAGGTTAAGCTCTTTCTGAAAATCCTCAGGGTGAGTAAAATCGGCAAAATTCATCTGCAATAATTCTTCCCGTGAATATTTGATAAATTTTATAAAATCCCGGTTGACGTCGATTATTTTTCCATTTTTATCGCCGAGCGTGATACCAATATTGGAATGCTTGAAGAGGCCGCGGAATTTTGCTTCACTCTCCTTGATTTTCTGCGTTGCCAACCGTTCATCGGTAATATCACGGCTGATCAACTGGACGGTCTTTTTTTCTATATTCGGAATAATTACATTTTCAAAATACCGCTCTTTATCATGGTCTGTAAATTTGACTGTTTTATTTTCCATTATGGCTTTGTTAATATTGATCGCCCGCATTTTAAAAACAGCTTTGCTCATAAAATTATCAATCGTCTTGTTTTCCAGGCATTTACGTTCAGCATTCATGAACTTTGCAAATTTATCATTGCAGGTAATGACTTTTCCTTCGAGGTTCATTTCGGCGATCATATCCGGTGAATTATTCACCAGCGACCGGTATCTTTTTTCACTCTCCTTTATATTCTCTTCAGCGCGTTTTTTGGAAGTAACTTCCTGCTGGATACCAAAATGACCCATTATTCTGCCCTGATTATCATAGATACAAACATAGTTTCCTTCGATCCAGATATCAGTGCCGTCGAACTTTTTTTCCGCGGTATCAATATAAAGTTTGCCGTCATCAAAAAATTTACGCCAAACTTTTTTGCCGTATTTAATATCATGCTTGAAAAAATCCCGCGGCGTTTTTCCGAGAAAATCCTTTTCCCGGGCGTCGTATTGTCGCAGCATTGCTTTATTAATTTTTGTGATCCGTTGATGGTCGAAGACATATTCAAGGGTTTTTTCTTTATCAATCTTATCATTCCACTGCACCGGTTCATCGAGCATCATAATGAAAAACCCGGCCAGGGGTTGGTTAAAAAAGAGCTCCAGCCGCGCCATTGATTCTTTGATTTTGATCTCAGCCTGTTTCCGGTCGGTGATGTCAACCATTGTATGCAGAATTACTTCATTGTCATCCACCCAGTCAATTTTCTTTTCTGTAATGAAAAACCATTTTTCCCGTTTCTGGTCATGAATTTCATACTTGCAAATTTCATTGGAGGGCGTCGTTGTATTGTGGCCCACACAATCTTTACAGGGCTCATCACTGTTAAATATGTATTCATAACAAGTCTTTCCGCGAATATCGCCAAATTCTTTTTCAAACGGTTTATTGATAAATAAAATTTTAAAATCTTTAGCGTCGGACAGAAAGATATAACTGTCCATGGTGTCAAAAATCGTTTGTAAGCGCCTGTTAATTTTTTTCCGGACGGAAATATCACGCACTGAGGATAAGGCATAAAAATTATTATTTTCCCTGTAAACAAAAGAACTGACTTCAACAGGAATGAGTTGTCCGTTTTTAGCGATATGTTCCGTCTCAAAAAATATTTCACCTTCCTGAGTTGCGCTGTCAAAAACTTCATGAATATTTTCGGTATCCTGCTTAATCTGATGATCAAAATCCGCCGGTGACATGGTTAAAAATTCTTCCCGGCTATAGCCCAGCATACGGACTGCTGCATCATTGATCTCTTCCAGTTTATCCGGCCGGCCATTCGGCAGCAATTTATGAAGGTAAAGCGCGTCCCTGGAATTATTGAATATATTTTTCAGCCGTTGTTCACTATTGGACACCTTTATTTCCGATAATTTCCGCTGGGTAATGTTTTCATGGGAAACCACCAGGTTGATCTGTTGCTTGTTATAAAACCGGGTTACTTTCAGTAAAAACCAGCGCTTTGTATACTTACTGTGACAGGCGTATTCTTTTTGGTATGATTCGGATTTTCCTTTGAGTACAGCTGTGATGCCATTATATATTTCCCTGGCTCCATCACTTCCGGACCCCCGTGATTTTTTTACCACATCAATGTAATTGATGCCGATGGCGTAATTGGGCAAAGACAATTCATTTTCATCGGCAAACTTCTTCCAGGCCTCATTGACATTTACAATGACGCCCTCTTCATTTAACACCGCGATATGCGAACCAAGGGCGTTGAGGGTGGAAAATAAAAAATCCTTGTAATCTTCAAGGTTATTTTCCGCAGCCAGTTTCTGCCGGCGTTGAAAGATACTGTGGATAGCGTGGGAAATATCGTCAGCCAATTCATTAAACAGGCTTATTTCGTCCCGGTCCTTGGAAAAATTTTTTGAAATCGCGGCATAGATATAGCCATAATTATTTTCTTTATACTTGAGCCGGGCGACGATTGCGTGGGTAAATTCAATACTGCTTTTTAAGATACATCCGTTGCACTGAAAATCTGTGTCCAATACGATATAATCATTTGAAGAATTATTTAACGTATTGATACAGGTCAGATTTTTGGCCCTTATTTTCCGGTGGGCGAATTTATCCATTATCGGAGACCCGTTTTCATGATAGATTTCAACCTCTTTTTCATCCTCCGGGTTCTGTGTATAAATCCAAACATTGGAATATTCATGAGACTCGGTTAACGTGCTGCATATTTCCGGCAACAAAATTTCCAGTTTGCTTTCCTTGGCAATCAGCTGGTTGACTTTGCGAATAGATTCCAAATTCCTGTTCAGATGCGTGATCTTCAGTTTGTTCTTTTTTGAGCTTGTTATATCGGATATTGAAAACTGGATTTCACGGACCGCTCTTTTATCGCCGGTAAAACTGGTTACTTTTTCAGCTTTGATCTCTACAAAATAACTATTGTCATTATGAAAAATCTTGAGTTCCAGTGATTTATTCAGGGGTTTCTTAATGATTGATTTGATTCGCGACCGGTAGATCGATTTGTAGTCATCATCAATCAGGTCTATAAAATTGAGGTTGGTCAATTCCAGCGGCGAAACATCAAACATATTGGCAAAAGTGAGATTGACTTTATGAATTAATGAATTATGATCAATAATAACAAATCCCACCGGGGAATTATTGAACAATTGGTGATAATGATCTTTTAGTAAGGATAGTTTATACTGGGCATCAATCAATTCCTCATTCTGCATTTCCAGTTCGGCTTGATGGATTTTCAGATCCTGGACAACCCTTTTCGTTTCTTCCGGAGACAGGTTTTTGATCTGTTCTTCATCAATTTCCGGAAGTTTTTTATCCATATCCTTAAATTTTTTCATTAAAACACCCTAATTAGAATTTAAACCAAAAAGTGCTGCCTCCGTCAGGATTATTATACACACCGATTTCACCGTCATGGGCTTCCACAGCGTATTTACAAAAGGTCAGTCCAAGTCCGGTGGAGTATTTTTCACCGCCGGAACGGGATTCCACCTGCCCGAATTTTTCAAAGATCTGCTCCCAGAATTTTTCCGGAATGCCGGGACCGTTATCAATGACTTTTACCATAATCCCGCTATCTTCTTTGCGAACATCGATAACAAGCCGGTCGTCTTCATCGCTGTATTTTATGGCGTTGGTGATCAGATTTTCCAGCACCCGCTCAATTTTGCCCTTATCAATGGTCATGGGTAATTGTTCAAGGTCGGTTTTCAGTTCTATCCTGACTTGCTTGTTATTGGCGGCAAATAATCGCATTGCCGTTTTAACAACTTCAATAAAGTCAGTTTCGCTTTTCCGGAGTTTCATTTCCCCTTTTTCAAATTTATTGATGTCCAGCAGGGAGCTGACCATTTCTATCAGCCGGTTGGCTTGTTCATCAATCACACCGATCATTTTTTGCTGCATTTCGTCGCCGGAACTCATGATCTGGGATTTTAAAATATCAATATACCCGACCATTCCGGAAAGCGGATTGCGCATATCATGAACGATCATGTGGTTCAATTCATCATTGAGTTTGTGCAGTTCTTCTAATTGTTTGACGTGTTCTTTTTGATCGTCAATCAATTTTTTCATAAAAATGGCATTTCTGGAGCGCAGCAAAACATCCTTGGCATGAATCGGTTTTGACAGAAAATCAGTGGCGCCCAGTTTCAGTCCCCTGGTAATATCTTCCCGGCCGTCAAGAGCAGTAATAAAAATAATCGGAATAGACAGAGTGTCCGGGTCCTTCTTCAACTGTTCGCAAACTTCATAACCGGTCATATCCGGCATCATGATGTCCAGTAAGATGAGATCAGGGGCAAAGGCTTTGGTAATTTCCAGAGCTTCGGAGCCACTACTTGCCGATTGCACCTTATGGCCGCTTTCGGTTAAAATATCCTCCAGAATTTCCCTGTTTGTTTGTTCATCATCAACAATTAACACTTTTGCCGGTTTATCATAATCTTTGGTAAATCTTATCATTTTTTTCCCTGTTTTATAGATATTTATTTATGGTTTTCATTATTGTTCTTGTGTTAATGGGTTTTGGCACAAGATCGGTGAACCCATGCTGAAATATTTGGTCGATATCCGCAGGCATCACACTGGAAGTGACCGCCACTATGGGGATTTGTTCCAATTCCGGTATGGATTGTATTTTATCGGTGGCTTCAAACCCATTGATCCCCGGTAAAGCGAGATCCATCAGGATTAGATCAGGTCGATGTTGGCGGGCCATTTTTATTCCGACTTCGCCATTAATCGCCGACAATACCCGGTAATTGTTAAAGACCAAAATATCGTTCAGCAGTTCTAAATTTAGTTCATTGTCTTCTATGATCAGTATCTTCTTCATTTTCCTTTGCTATCTGCTTAAATACTAAGAATTTTTAAAAATAATAGTACACTTTTTTTCATAAAAATAAAAGTCTACGTAATATTATCGACGGCATTGGCTTTTTTTTTAGTGTTTTGTAACAAATAGCTTTAAAAAGCCTCGTAATCTATAAATAAATTTGAATAAATTGCATAAAATCATTACTGTAAAATTAAACCTCAATAAACAGGAGTCATTATGAATACTATCAGAAATATTAGTGAAATTGCCGAAACCATAGGGCTAAAAGGGTCTGACCTTGAAAACTATGGTCCGTACAAGGCAAAGATCAAATATGATACAATTCGGAAAAAAAGCAAAACCAAAAAGGGCCGGTTGATTTTGGTCTCCGCCATCACTCCCACTCCGGCCGGTGAAGGCAAAACCACTACCGCTATTGGTCTGTCCATTGGTTTGAACCGAATCGGTAAAAAATCAATTGTCACTCTGCGTGAACCTTCTATGGGTCCTTTATTCGGAATGAAAGGCGGCGCTACCGGCGGCGGCAAGACAATTGTCGAACCCACCAATGATATTAATCTGCATTTCACCGGCGATCTTCATGCTATCGGCGCGGCGCACAATCTTATTTCCGCTGTACTGGATAATCATATCTTCAGAAAGAAGGAACCACGGGTTGATCCGCGTCAAATTCAATGGAACCGGGTGCTTGACATGAATGACCGCGCTTTGCGTGATATTATCACCGGTTTGGGTGGTAAGCGCAATGGATTTCCCACTGAAAATAGTTTCAGTATCACTGCTGCTTCGGAAATTATGGCGATCATGGGCCTGGCGGTCAGTTATGATGATCTGAGAAAAAAACTGGACAATATTTTATTGGGATTTACCTTTGACAATGATCCGGTTTATCTGAAAGATCTGAATATTACCGATTCACTTCTGGCCATACTCAAAGATGCCTTCAAACCCAATATTGTCCAAACCAGTGAAAACACTCCTGCTTTTGTGCACGGTGGCCCTTTTGCCAATATTGCCCAGGGAACCTGTTCTGCTATTTCCATGCAGTTGGCGCTTTCTTTATCCGATTATGTGGTGACGGAAGCCGGATTCGGCTTTGACCTAGGGGCGGAAAAATTCTTTGATATTGTAGCCCGCAAATCCGGCCTGAATCCCGAAACGGTCGTGCTGGTAGCCACGGTCAGAGCATTAAAAATGCATGGCGGCGTCAAAGTAAGCGATCTAAATACTGCTGACCCCGAAGCCGTTAAAAAAGGCCTGCCCAATCTTGCGAAACACATGGAAAATATACAGAAGTTCAATGTCTGCCCGGTTATCGCCATTAATAAATTTGACAGCGATGATCCGGAGGAATTAAAAGTCATCGAAGATTTTCTCCGCGATCAAAATGCCAATTACGCAGTAATCGATTCGGCTATTCGCGGCGGCAAAGGAGCGGAAGAACTGGCCACCCGGGTTATCACTAAATGCAATGCCGGTGAACAATACAAAACACTCTATGACCTCGACCTGTCAGTGGAAAAGAAAATTGAAAAGATCTGCACGGAGATCTACGGATCAAAAGCAGTGGATTTTACCAAGGATGCCAAGAAAGACCTGCGTAAGATCAAACGCCTAGGCCTGGATAAACTGCCGGTCTGTATCGCCAAAACCCAGAAATCCCTGTCCGACAATCCAAAATTGATCGGACGGCCTAAGGACTTTCTGGTCACTGTGCGTAATATCAATATTTCCGCCGGCGCCGGATTCCTGGTGCCTATTACCGGAAATATCCTGCTGATGCCGGGTTTACCAAAAGTACCGGCGGCGGAGCATATCCACGTGGATGAAAACGGGAACATCAAAGGATTGGATTAGTGTGGTTATTATTCTTTCCGGGGGTCACTTGTCTGGGTGGCCCCTTTTTTGTTTTCATGCCCAAATCAGCAATTTGGACTTTACCCAATTAATATTAGCATGAATCATGATAAATAATTAAATTTCGAAAAATTTATGTCACAGCAATGAAAAAATTTGGAGAATAAATGACTATTAAACAAGAACCTGAAGTAACATGGGAATTGGCCCGGGAACATGGTCTGATCAAAGAGGAATGGGAACGTATCCTGGAGATTTTAGGTAGAACGCCGACCTTTACGGAACTCGGCATTTTTTCTGTTATGTGGAGTGAACATTGTAGTTATAAAAATTCGATCGCAATGCTCAAAAAACTTCCCCGCGAGGGTGGAAATCTGCTGGTTGGCGCCGGTGAGGAAAATGCCGGCCTGGTGGATATCGGTGACGGCATGGCTGTGGCCTTTAAAATCGAAAGCCACAATCATCCCTCGGCTGTGGAACCTTTTCAGGGTGCGGCGACCGGTGTCGGCGGTATACTCAGAGATATTTTTACTATGGGCGCCCGTCCTATTGCCTGTCTAAATTCCCTGCGATTCGGTCCTCTTGATATTCCCCGTAACAGGTTCTTATTAAATAATGTCGTAAAAGGTATTGCCCATTACGGTAATTGTATGGGAATTCCCACTGTAGGCGGCGAAATATATTTTGACGAAGGCTATTCCGATAATCCCCTGGTCAATGCCATGGCGGTGGGTGTCGTCAAGCACGATGAAGTCAAAAGCGCGATTTCCCAGGGTGACGGCAACACGGTTATGATCGTTGGGGCCTCAACCGGACGTGACGGTATTCACGGCGCGACTTTCGCATCAGTGGAGATCAGTGAAGAATCGGAGAGCAAACGTTCCAATGTCCAGGTGGGTGACCCCTTCACCGAAAAATTACTTTTGGAAGCCACCCTTGAACTTTGTAAAAAAGACTATGTTGTAGGTATCCAGGACATGGGCGCGGCCGGTATTTCCTGCTCCACTGCGGAAATGTCGGAAAAAGGCGAATCCGGCATGAAAGTGGATATTGAAAGAGTGCCTATGCGGGAACCCAAAATGATTCCCTACGAAGTTATGCTCTCGGAATCCCAGGAACGGATGTTAGTGGTTGTCCGCAAAGGTTTCGAGCAGGAGGTCAAAGATATTCTCGGCAAATGGGACCTGCATGCCGAAGAAGTTGGTGTTGTGACAGACAAACCCAATGTTGAAGTCCGTATGAACGGGAAAAAATATGCCGATATTCCGGCCGATGTCCTTTGTCTCGGCGGCGGCGCTCCTGTCTATTACCGGGATACCAAACGTCCCGAATACCTGGATAAATTACACATGGAAGACCTCACTACACTGCCGGAACCCAAAGATTATAACAAAGTTTTAATAAAACTGATGGCCTCTCCCAATATCGCCGACAAAGGCTGGGTTTATCATCAGTATGACCACTCGGTCAGAACCAATACTATGGTGACGCCGGGCAGTTCCGCTGCTGTCATTCGCCTCAAAAAAGCGCCGAACAAAGCCCTGGCTACCAGCACTGACGGTAATGGCCGTTATGTCTATCTGAACCCACGCAACGGCGGAAAAATTGCAGTGGCCGAATCAGCCCGCAATGTGGTTTGCTCCGGCGGAAAACCCATGGCGATCACAAATTGCCTGAATTTCGGCAATCCCTATGATCCTGAAGTTTATTATCAGTTCAAAGAAGCCGTATTGGGAATGGGCGAAGCATGTGAAATGCTCAACACGCCGGTAACCGGTGGCAATGTCAGCTTTTACAATGAATCGCCAAATACCGCCATCTTTCCCACACCGGTCATTGGCATGCTGGGGTTGGTGGAAGACCTGGGCCATGTAACAACCTCTGAGTTCAAAAATGCCGGCGATTTTATTGTCATGTTAGGGACGATCAAGCCGGAACTCGGCGGCACGGAATTTTTAAAAGTGGTGCATGACAAAGTGGTTGGAAATTCACCCTCGATTGACCTGCACTTTGAAAAGCGCGTCCAAAAAACCTGCCTGGCAGCCATTCGCAGCGGAATCGTTAAATCCGCCACGGATATTTCCGATGGTGGAATGGCCGTTGCCGTGGCGGAATCCCTGGTCAGAAACCGGGATAAAAAACTCGGCGCCTCTCTTTTCATTTCCAGAAAAATGCGGGAAGATGAACTCCTGTTCAGCGAAAGTCAGTCGGTTATTTTACTGACAATCGGTGAAAATCACCTGCTGGAACTGGAAAAGATCACCTCAGAGTTCCAGGTGCCCAGTGTCACGATTGGTAAAGTCACTGAGGATGGTGTTCTGAAAATAAATGATGTGGTCAATATTGAGGTGGATAAATTAAGTGATGCTTATTTTAAATCATTGCCGGCGATCATGAAGGATGAACATTAAACCCCTTCACAGCTTTCAAATGGTCGCAGGCCTTTGAAATGGTGTTCATTCGCTAAAACACCAACCATTGCGAAGGTTGCTGACCATTCGCAAAATTTTTTGACACTGATCGCGTCGGTGTACGAATCAACACAGTTGATTCACTCCATCGAAGATCCTTTAAAGAGATTTGCTAAAAACGATTCATGCATTTTTCACATTCTTTTTATCTTATGTTACAGTTATGGTTGTAATCTTAATGAAAAATGGCTATATCTTTAATGAACAGAAATATTCAGGAGGAATTATGCTAAAAAAACGATATTTAAAATCCAGGCCGGAATGTAAAGTCACATTCAAACTTGACAAGTCATATATTGGCAATGCTAACTCTGTCCATTTAGTCGGTGAAATGAATAATTGGGATGAAGAATCCACGCCGCTGAAAAAACTAAAAGACGGAAGTTTTAAACTGGAATTAAATCTTGCCAAAGACCGGGAATACCGGTTCCGGTACAAGGTCAATCAAAACTACTGGATCAATGACGAAGCTGCTGACAAATACCAGCCCGCGCCTTATTCCGGTGTTGATGATTCCGTAGTTGTTGTTTAATACCCCTCTATATAACCTTCATTATTCATAACCGTATAAATGATTCTGGTTAACAACATTTCAGGGTGTAATTGAGATTGTGATTACACCCATATTGTTTCCAATCCAGACAAAATAAAAAATTACTTTATCTTCTTGTCCCTTGTGACTAAATTTCACTGCTTTTATTGGTGAAGAATAATAAATGGTTGAAGGAGCAAGTTTAATGAAATTATCAAGCTTTAAACATGGCTCGCATCCTGCCGAATTTAAGGAATTAGCAGAAAGCCGGGAACTGGAAAAATTACCCGTCCCTGAAGAGGTTTTTATTCCTTTGAATCAGCACATCGGTGCCCCATGTAAACCGGTGGTAAAACGAGGAGATGAAGTCAAGACCGGACAACTGATCGCAGAATCCACCGGTTTTGTTTCCAGTAATATTCATTCCTCTATTACCGGAAAAGTCAAAAAGATCGGAGATTTTCCCCATCCAAACGGAACAAAAGGCAAAATGATCCACATCGTTGCAGAGGGAGAGGAAGAATTTGTTGATAGTCACGAAAGCGATCAGTCCTGGGATCAAATGGAGCCAAATGAACTGCGGAATATCATTTCCAAAGCCGGTATTGTCGGATTAGGCGGCGCGGCATTTCCCACAAATGTTAAAGTCACCCCGCCAAAAGATAAGCCCATTGATACCTTTATTATTAATGGCTGCGAGTGTGAACCTTATCTTACCGCGGACCACCGCATGATGGTGGAGCAGGCGGATAAAATGATTACCGGAATGCAGATCCTGATGAAGATCTTGAATGTGCAAAAAGCCTATATCGGGATCGAAAATAATAAGCCCGACGCTATCGGGATCATGGAAACCGCCACAGAAAATTTGCCTGATATCAGTGTAACTCCGGTTAAAGTGAAATATCCGCAAGGCGCCGAAAAAATGCTGATCAAAGCGGTTTGCGACCGGGAAGTGCCGGCCGGCGGTCTGCCAATGGATGTTGGCTGTGTTGTCAATAATGTCGGTACGGCGATCGCTGTAACCGAAGCGGTAGTTGAGAAAAAAGCACTTTACGAACGGGTTGTCACAGTGACCGGCGATGGCGTGAAGAATCCAAAAAATCTAATTGCCAGAATCGGTACACCTTTCTCAAAATTGATCGAATTTTGCGGCGGATTGGAACAGGATACCAAAAAAGTTCTCATGGGCGGCCCGATGATGGGTGTTGCCCAGTATTCATTGAATGTGCCGGTCATCAAGGCCACCAGCGGCATTCTCTGCCTGCGGGCGCAATCTGTTCCACACAATGAAGAATACACTTGTATCAGTTGTGGCCGTTGTGTCAATGTCTGTCCGATGTTCCTGACACCAACCCGGATTGCCCGGGCTGTTACTGCGGGTAAATATGATATGGCCGACGAACTGGGGATCATGAATTGTATCGAATGTGGCTGTTGTGCTTTTGAATGTCCTTCCAACATTCCCCTGGTTCAGCGTATTCGTATCGGCAAAATGAAAATCAATGAACAGAAAAAATAAAGAGTTTTACTATGAGTGAAAAGAATAATACTAAGGAAACAGAAGCCAGACAGCTGGTCCTTTCCTCTTCCCCGCATTTAAAAGCGGGGGATGATGTTAAAAAGATCATGCGTGGCGTTGTCATAGCACTTCTGCCTGCTGTGGCTTTTTCTGTTTATTATTTTGGATTACGGTCTTTATTGGTAATGCTGACAGCGATTGCGGCATGCCTGGCAACAGAATTTTTACTAAAAAAACTTCGTAACAAAGAAATCAATGAAGGCAGCGGCGTTGTAACCGGATTGCTGCTGGCCATGACCCTGCCACCCGGCCTTCATCTTGGATACGTGGTGCTGGGCTCTGTTTTTGCCATTGCTATCGGTAAGGAGATATTCGGTGGCCTCGGTAATAATATTTTTAATCCGGCATTACTCGGACGAGCTTTTCTGCAAGCCTCTTTTCCGGTAAAAATGACCACCTGGGTACAAACAAACCACATGGCAATGGACGCCAAAACCTTTGCCACACCCCTGGGCGGATTTAAATTCGGCGAAGGGGTGATTCACAGCTTTTCCGATTATTTCAACGGCCTGATCATGGGCAATGTCGGCGGCTGTCTGGGAGAAACCTCATCAATCGCCATTATTGTCGGGGGACTTTACCTGATCTGGAAAAACTGGGCCGACTGGCGCATTCCCACCAGTTTTCTGGGTACTGTTTTTATCCTGGGCGGTTTATTTTGGTTAATCGACCCGGCGACTTATCCGGATCCGGTCTTTCACCTGTTTGCCGGCGGATTAATGATCGGCGCCTTTTTTATGGCTACTGATATGGTGACCTCGCCGGAAACACCTTTAGGCAGTTGGATCTTTGGTTTCGGTTGCGGTTTTTTCGTCGTCATTATTCGACTTTTCGGTGGACTACCGGAGGGGGTCATGTATGCAATTCTATTAATGAACGGCGTTACACCGCTTATTAATCGCTATACAAAACCAAAAGTATTCGGGGAGGTGAAAAAATGAAGAAATCAGCAAATTTGATCATAGTACTGACCTGTACCGCTCTCCTGTCCGGTGTGATTTTGTCCTTCTTAAATGCCTTTACGCAACCGAAAATCGAAGCCCATGCCGCCGAAGTATTACGGAATGCGGTGTCCACGGTCTTGCCCGATATCGAATCCTATGACAGGAAAACAATTGAAGGGACAGAGTTCTTTATTGGCAAAGATGAAGAGGGAAATCCCAAAAATGTCGCCTTTTTGGCGGTTGGCGACGGGTTTCAAAGTAAATTGCGCATCCTGGTGGGAATGAATCTGGAAATGACCAAGATCCTTTCAGTAAAAATACTGGAACAGATGGAGACTCCCGGCCTGGGCACAAAAATCGAAACCGACCCCGGCAATAAAGAAAATCCCAACTGGTTTACAAAACAGTTCTCGGGACTTAATCTCAAAAACCGGAAAATCACCTATTTGAAAAATGAAGAACCCAGCAAGGAAAAAGGTGAGATCATGGCAATAACAGGCGCCACAATTAGCTCCGAAGCCATGGTGGATATCATTAACACCGCGCTGGAAAATAAAAAAGAAATATTCCTCAACCGGGGATAAGATAAAACGAGGTAACTATGTCTAAAAACAAAACACCTTTATCAAAAGAATTTATGAAGGGATTATGGGCTGAAAATCCAGTGCTGATCATGTTGCTCGGCTTATGTCCGACATTAGCGGTAACAGGCTCGGCGATCAATGGGTTTTCCATGGGCATGGCAGTGATCTTTACACTGTTTTGCTCCAGCACCATCATCTCCCTGACCCGAAAAATCATTCCCAAAGAAGTGCGTATTCCAACTTTCATCATTGTGATCGCAACCTTTGTGACCATTACCGACAAAACCATGGCGGCCTATGTGCCTCCCCTGCATAAAGCCCTCGGCGCATTTATTCCGCTGATTGTTGTTAACTGCCTGATATTGGGAAGACAAGAAGCCTTTGCTTCAAAAAACAATGTAGGTCGGTCTATTATCGATGCTTTGGGAATGGGAATTGGATTCACTATAACCCTGACCGTATTGGGCGCTGTTCGTGAATTATTTGGTTCCGGAATGGTTTTCGGATTCCAGGTAATGCCCGATGCTTTTCAGCCCTGGCTGGTGATGATCCTTCCTCCCGGCGCTTTTATTACGCTGGGCCTGATGATTGGTACTGTCAACTGGATCAATGCGAAGAAAGGATAAGAATTATGAATCTATTTATTATATTTTTGTCAGCAGCGATTATCAACAACTATGTTCTTGTCCAGTTTTTGGGAATCTGCCCTTTTGTCGGTGTTTCCAAAAAAGTGGGTGCTGCCTTCAGTATGGGAATGGCCACAACTTTTGTGATGACCTTGTCCGCATCGGTTGCCTGGCTGATCAATCATTACATCCTTTCACCGGAAACAGGACTGGGGTTGGAATTTCTGCAAATAGTATCCTTTATTCTGGTAATCGCTTCCCTGGTTCAGTTGGTGGAGATGTTCATAAAAAAGATCAGCAAGCCGCTCTATGATGCACTGGGAATTTTTCTGCCCCTGATCACAACCAATTGCGCCATCATGGGCGTAGCCCTGTTCCTGGTTATCAAAGAATACGGGTTTATCGAATCCATTGTCTTTGGTATCAGCGCCGGGGTTGGTTTTACCCTCGCCATTGTGATCATGGCCGGGATTCGTGAGGAACTGGAACTGGCCGATGTGCCGGAACACTTCAAAGGCGCGCCGATCACAATGATAATTGCAGGATGTCTTGCCCTGGCTTTCATGGGCTTTGCAGGCATGGTATAAAGATAAAAGGAGATTAATTGATGGATTATACATCAGTCATATATGCAGTGCTCAGCATGGGCGGAATCGGTCTCTTTTTCGCACTGATGCTGACATTAGCCAATAAGAAATTAAAAGTAGAAGAAGACCCGCGGGTTGCCCAGGTTGAAGAATTATTACCGGGTGCCAATTGCGGCGCTTGCGGACTGCCAGGTTGCGCCGCCTGCGCTGAAGCCATGGTCAAAGGCCATGTCACGGTTTCGGCCTGTCCGGTTTGTGATAAGGAACATCAGCAGGAAATTGCAGAACTGCTGGGCGTCGAGGTAGATACCGGCGAACGCAAAGTCGCTATCGTCCTCTGTCAGGGCACCAAATCCAATGTCAAGGAAAAAGCGGATTATGATGGTGTTGCCACCTGTTTGGGAAATACGATTGTCAGCGGCGGTGACAAGGCCTGTGAATACGGATGTCTCGGACAGGGTGATTGTGTTGATGCCTGTAAATTCGATGCCATACATATTTATGAGGATGGCATTCCTGTGGTGGACCGTGAAAAGTGCACCGGTTGTAATGCCTGCGTGGAAGTTTGTCCGCGGAATATCATTGAATTACATCCCCTGTCCCATAAGGTTTTTGTTCTATGCCGCAACAAAGACAAAGGAAAAGACGCCAAAGCTGTTTGTAAAGCCGCTTGCATTGGATGCCAGATCTGTGTTAAAAAGGATGAAACCGGTGGTTTTCAGGTCAGTAATTTCCTGGCCACTGTTGATCATGAAAAATATGGTAATACAATCGAATTGCCAACCGACAAATGCCCCAATGATTGTATTGTGGCCGTTGGCAAACAAGGCGAAAAATAAGTCTGCCTTTAAGCAACTGTTTTTTAACGCGGAGATTGCTCATAATGCAACCTGACACAAAATTATTAACAATCTGTCATGATGCAAGTTAGGCCTTCTCCGTTTTTAAATTGGTTGAGGAGTTTGGAGTGAAGAATTACACCGATTATGAAATAGGAGAAGTTGTCGAATTAGATGGCGATGATGTCCTGCTTGAGGTTGAAGAAAGCGACGCCTGTGCCGGCTGTCATGCAAAAATCGTTTGCAGCGCCGGAAAAGAGGGTAACCGCCGAATGCGGCTGAAGAACACTCTGGGCGCAAAAGTTGGTGACCAGGTGGCTTTTGACACATCGGAATCCCAACAATTAGCCATTAACACCATGCAGTACGGATTGCCGCTGATTGGCTTTCTAACGGGCTTATTCGGTTATTTTTACTTATTAGCCGATAAGATCACTGTTCCAAAAGAAATTGGTGCTTTTGCATCGGGACTGATCCTCATGTTGTTCGCAGGCATGATCACAAAGCGCTGGAGTGACAAAAAAGTTAAAACCCTTGTCTTACATCAAATGAAAGAAATAATTCCTGAAAATGAGTAAAAAACGACTTTACATAAGTCTCCTGATTATATTATTCATAAGTCTTTTTAATTGTAATAGTGGCATTCAAAAATATTCGGAAACCCGGTTTAAAATGGGAACTGTTGTCCAGATTACAGTATTTGAAAAAGATGAAGAGGCCGCTTATCAGCAGATAAATCGCGGATTTGCCGAGATTGACCGAGTTGCCGATATATTCTGGGAAGGCAATCCGGACAGCGAAATTTATAAATTCAATCATCGCAGATCGGACAGTGTCACTGTCTCCGGCGAGGTGGCCGCGCTCCTGGCCAGAGCCGCGCAATTATCAAAAAATACCGGCGGCGCTTTTGATATGACCGTTGGAACCCTTAAAAATCTCTATAATTTTAAAAAAGATGAAGAAAAAATACCCGACACTGCCACTGTGAAACAAACCCTCCGCCATATCGGGTATGATAAGTTAACGGTTAATTTAGAAGAGAATTTGTTGATCAGTGATAACCAAAGCTTTCAAATCCTGACCGGGGCGATTGTAAAAGGATATGCAGCGGAACGCGCGGCCGGGGTGATGGCAGGGAACAATGAATTTGGTATTCTGATCAATGCCGGCGGTGATATTCGCGCCACCAAACGATGGGATGATACAAAATGGATCGTCGGTATCCAGGATCCCAAAAACAAAGGCCGGTTGCTAGGAACTGTTTCCATTTATGAAGGAGCGGTTGTAACATCCGGAGATTATGAACAATTCTCTGTAATAAATGGCCGGCGTTATCATCATATAATAAATCCGCTCACAGGCTTTTCAGCCGGTCTAAGCCGCGCCACTACAGTTATTGCGCCTAATGCGGAATTGGCCGACGCCCTGGCTACCGGGCTTTTTGTACTTGGACCGGATGAGGGGTTGAAGGTATTGGAAAAATACCCGGACGTTGAGTGTTTATGGGTGGATTGGGATGGCAATATGATTCAATCCGACGGCTTTAAAAATTTTTTGGACTAAAGCATCTAAATATTCTGTTCTTAAATTATCGTAATTTCAATAATTGTCCCGGATAGATTGTATTGATGTCATAGAGCACATCAGCATTCAGTTTGTAAATTTCCCTTACATCATAAGTATTGTCAGGATCCAATCGGGTTAACCGGTCGGAAACAGACCACAAATTATCTCCTTTTTGTACAATATAAACCGAATCGCCGGGTTCAAAATCATAATCTGATAAATCCGGAATTCTTAATAAAGTGCCGGCATAGACCAGGTTTGGATTGATGATCTTGTCCTTGTTTAACTGATAGAGAAGATTCCAGTGATTGATATCTTCGGCCGGAATATGCTTTTCCGCTATTGACCACAGGGTTTCTCCTTTTTTGACCATATATTTGCCGTCAGTTAACGAGGCTTGTTTCCGGCCTTCTTTGAATTCAAGGGCCGGAATCTTAAGTTCCTGCCCGGCGCGAATAAAATGCGGGTTTGGCAAAATGTCATCATTGGCATTGTATATTCTTCTCCAGTATTTGGTACTGCCATAATATTTTTGGGCCAATTCAGTGAGGCATTCACCGGCCACAACTGTATGGTATTTAGCCTGAACTTTTTCCTGTTCGGTTTTTGCAGTGTCAGCGCCCTCTTTCTCTTCTGTTTTCTTTTGTTCGGTTTGGGTTGTGTCAGTGTATATAACAGTGCTGTCGGCTTCTTTTTGGTCGGCCACCGCCAGCATCTGTTTTTCGTTTTCAGCGGTTATGAGCGCAGAATTAGCGGTACTGATACAGTTATTCAATTGCAATGTGGCCTTATTGTATTCTTTTTCACGAATCAGGTTATTGGCTTTTTCAAAATAGTTTAATGCCATTTCATATTTTTCCGGCGCGTATTTGGGAACTTCCTGAATTTTCATCTGGCTGATCAGCGACTTGGCCTTTTCTAACTTTTCCACAGGTTTCTTTTCACAATTCACTAAGATTATACTTAGCGCTAAAAATAATATTCCGATAAAAGTTTTTGTTCTGCACATAAGTCTTTCCTCTTTAATTGCGTATTTATTTTAATAATACAAACACCTATTGTCAATGATAATAATTAAATATTTCAAACAAATCTGTAGTTTAAATTTAATAATTAAATATTGTCCATATAGTCTTTTACTGGATTTCAGCAAGTTACATTGTTCAACTAACAAATCAATTTAGCTCTTTTCAGAGCAGAAATAAAATCAAAATTACTGTGTTTTATGGAAAAACTATTGAAAATTTTGTTCTATACGAATAAAGTGTGAATTAAAACTAAGGATTTTCTTTTTTTTAACGGTATTTTTTATAATGCCGGAAGAACAAAGTTACCTGTCAATTCTAAGACTTATTGTATTTCATATAATCCTGAAGGGATTAAACAAATACCCATGGGGTCAACCCATGGAAAAAAAACAAACATAATCAAAACCCTGAAAGAGTTTAACAGTTTAATACCAGGCAGTTCAGTACTGCAAAATTCATTCACTTCGCTTTTAATTTTATCTTAGTATTATATTTTTTTCCATCCCGCAAATATAAATAATCTACTACATCACCGGGCTGAAAGGTTTTTAATTCATTGGAATAGTTATGTAAACCCGCAATTTTCCTGTTGGCAAGTTTCAGAATAACGTCACCTTTTTGTAGTCCTGCTTTGGCGGCCGGTGAATCCGGTGAAATCGCGCCAATGCGAACACCAGTCCCCTGGTACCGAAAATCCGGCATAAATCCGGCTGAGGCGCTGCGACTGAATTTCGTTGCAGAAGGATTGTGCACAGACTTTGTGCTGCCGGTAAATGTCAATGGCCCTTCCCTATCGCCTAAATAAACAATGGCCTCTTTGACAAAACTCGCTACTTTTACTAATCCCTCTTTATCAATTTTATCAATGGTGTCGGTCGGTTTGTGATAATCATGATGGGCGCCGGTGAAAAACTGCACGCCCGGTACACCGATTTTCAGGAAACCGGACTGATCACTGGCATCCAATTTCTGGGTAACCATTTCCGCTTCCACACCAGTCACATAGCCGGCCCCCATGAACATGAATTTCCATTCCCTGGCGCTGGAAGACCCCAGAACCATTAATTTTTTTTCCTTCAGTCGTCCGACTGTATCCAAATTAAGCACGCCGATTACCTTTTGAGGGGAATATTTTTGGTAATTGTTGATGTAATATTGCGACCCTTTCAAGCCATTTTCTTCAGCAGTAAAGGCCACGAAAATAATTGTGCGTTGTGGCTTAATGCTTTTGCTCAGCACTTGCGCTAATTCCAGCATTACTGCCACGCCGGAAGCATTATCGTCGGCGCCGGGATGGATTTTTCCCTCATTGCCTTTCCGCACATCAGGCCAGCCATAGCCCAAATGATCGTAATGGGCACAAACCACAACCGATTCATCGTTATATTTTTCATTGGTTCCGGGAATAATGCCGATTATGTTTTTGATTTCGCCCTTATTTCCCTGCCCATCAATGACATCATTCCATTTTTGAAAATAGGTTCCGTCATCAGCGCCGGGCTGCAATCCGATTGATTTAAATTTGGTCGCGATAAAAGCCGCTGCTTTTTCAATGCCATCGCTGCCGAGTCCGCGGCCGGCCAATTCATCACCGGCCAGAAATTCGATGGTTTCCATCATTCTGTCGTCGGAAAATAGTGGCGCCAGATAACCGAGGGCTTCACGCTTGGGCAATTCTATTGATTGGGCATTCTGATCAAATGCATAATTCATCGGAGAATTCACTGCTGCCCATTGTCCTTTGCCAATATTGGTGGGCTCATCGCCTTCGAAAACCAGGTAACTGTATTTTCCGTAATGAGGCAATTTTCTGGATAATCCAGGGACTGCATAATTATTGTTAATGGATACCAGAGCAATGACATTTTTGGGGTTTTCTGAATGACGACTGGTAATGATAAAAGTTTTATTGGAATAATTGTAAGTGGATTTCCCCAGTTTGATTGATTCATCAGAAATATCGCTGCCATAGGCCTCAATTTTTTCACTGACCAGGTGGGCAAATTTATTGTCTTTCCCAAAAATCCAGGTGGCTCTCTTCGGATCGAGTGCATCAATATCGCTGTCAGTTTTCACCAGAATATCTTTTGATTTGTCCTTAGACCAGATATCTGATAATTGTTGGTAAGTCTTTAATTCTTCCTTGTCTGCATTGGACGGTAACAGGATCATCAGTTTTTCAGAACCGAATAATTTGGACAAAGCCGGCGAAATTTCATTGTGATGCAGTCGGCGAAACACATCAAATTGCGGGTCCACCTGGACCTGGGTTGGTTGGACTGAAAACGGAAAGGTATAGGATTGCTTTCTATCAGACATTTCTACCCATTTTTTCTCGACAGAATTTGCACTGGAAATGAAGGCAGGTATGTTTAGTTGGAATGGTGCTTCCCGCTGTACCTGTTCCAAATCAAAAGAAATCTCATAGCCTTGCGAGGTCTTAGCAGTTTCAACATTCTTTAATGCCAATTCCGGCGCACCGGTCCGCTCTGTCCATTGCTTAAAAAATTCCTTAAAATCCTTGCCGGTAACTTCCTCAAATGCAACCCGAATACCATCAAAAGAAGCAAATTTATATTTATTGTCCCTATAAAATTTCTGAAACCCTTTTTTGAAATGCTCGTCGCCTACGTCATTCCGCAGCATATTGAACATCATCATACTTTTGCCGTAACCGATGGCTTCCGATGCCGCGTCATACCGGGACTGAAATCGGGTCAAGGGAAAATCATTGTCAGCAGTGACGTAGTCGGTAAATTTTTGCAATGTCGCTCGACGGTAATCGGCTCCTTGCCCACGCTGCTCCTTGATCAGATGGTCCGCCATGTATGCGGTGATTCCTTCACACCAATTTCCTGTTTCAAAATCCACATAAGCGCTGTTCCCCCACCAATTATGCAGCAATTCATGAGGATAAGATGAATGCAGGATAAACGGAAACCGAATGACTCGCGGCCCCAACAGTGTAAAGGATGCCATGCCGTAACCGGTTTCCCAGAAATTCTCTATCAATGCGAATTTTGTAAAGGGATATTGGCCGATCAGATTTTTGTACATTGTCATGTACTGGGAGGTAGTTTCCAGGTATTTATTGGCCAGCGCCTCATCAGGTGACCGCAAAAAAGCCATAACATTCACATTGCCGGCTTTGGTGCTGAATTCGTGAAACTCCGCTGCGATCAGGTAAACTTCCTCCATAGGATGAATCGCTTTCCAAAGGGTTTCTCTTTTGCCATCTTTAATAATGTGCTTTTCCCGGGCACCCTGGCTGACCACGTCCCAGGTTTCCGGTGCTGTAGTTCTGAGATCGAAGGTTACCAGGTTGTCATCAAAATAGGGCACCCAGTAAGTTGAGCCGCCAAGCACAACACCTTTTTCTGAAATAATGCCCGGACTCTGGCTGAAGGA
>CAYYMT010000027.1:0-1979 GCA_964472715.1 uncultured bacterium
TTAACCATTAATGATTCTATCCTCTAGTCCTAAAGAAATTACTTCTCTGTAGGGTAATACCCAATATATTTTTGCTTTATTCCACTTACCGCCAGATTTTTCTATTGCTCCGCCACGTCAGTCCCATCTCCCGACGGGCTAATGGCCCAGACACAAGTACAATTTTGGTGATTAAATCCGGTTCAGTAGCAGAATTCTGGTTTTTTGTGCCTTTGGTAAGTTATTTCAACAGGATTACTTAGTCAAGTTTTTATGTCAGCAGTATGATATAAAAAATCCCCGCATTCACGAGGCGATTTTTATTTTAGACAATTATATCTGAAAGTATGTGAAAATAGAGATATCCGCCCTCAACCTTCACTGATTACAGATCACCGATCACTGATTACAGATTACGGATCACTGATTACAGATTACAGATTACAGATCACTGATAACCGGCCTAATTTATTTGGCCACTAAATTCAATTTAGTATTATTGGAAACATAGCCTAAAACTTTACTGAGTCCGAATTTCAGGATACGGTTTGTGACAATTACGCCGGCATTGACAGCAATATCCGTTGTTGAAAATCCATTGCCGCCAAAAATCGGTACTTCTTCCAAAGGAATCAGGCCATCTTTGACTTCCCACGCCACCCCAAGTGTAAAGGTCGTCAGATCCGCCTGCCACCATGTAAACCCCACTTCTTCAAATTTTTTCACGCTGTAATAATTTGCTAAAATTGCCAGTGTAAAGGCATCGGGAAGATTGTAGCCCTTTTCACTGTGATGAACTGTAAAATCAGTTGTTGTACGCCATTCACCGATTTCCTGCGCGAAACTCTGTCCGCAGAACACAATAGCCAATAAAACCAGTATTAATAATTTTTTTGTCTTCATGTCAACCTCATTTAATCATTTTTTTCAAAAGTCATTTATACCTATGCCAATAAATGTACCTGGAATAAAAATTGACTATAAATTCATAAATTACAACATTTTAATAAACGCAAAGATGCAAAGGCTATTTTGTATAATTATAAAACATGACAATTCATTGCAGATTTTTGAATTGATAATATATAATAATTCTTATTAGTTTTTATGTATTAGGAATAATTTACAGGAAAATATAGTCAGTCAAATCAGTCATATTTTTTTGTGCAAAAATCAGACAGTGTTCAGATTTTAAACAAACGAATTGTATTGTGGTATTGAAAAAAAATATAAAGTGTTCGATTCTATTGAACACCACCTAAGTTCTCTTGTTGTTAAATATCAAAAAACTCTTTAGATTCAGTTTTGCCAATGAAAATGATAAAGAAAATTATAAAAAGAATGCTGATAATCATCCTCTTAACCATTGCGATCATCCTCCTGTTTATAAATTTGAATCCGGCTTTCGGAGGAAGAATTTCACGTCGGGAAAAGCGACAATACGCTGCCCTGGACAATTATCATAAAGGCCGCTTTCGGAACCAAACTCCAACACCTATGGACATGAATTTTGGTGACGGAATGAAAATCATGTGGGAATTTTTGCGAGGCGCGGAACACCGTGAGCCGGCCATACCATTGCCGGTTACAAAAATCGATTCTCTGAATACCGGCAATTCCACCGAAACAAAAATTACCTGGTTTGGCCATTCAACCTTTCTGGTCGAAATCGCCGGCCAAATTATTCTTATCGATCCGATGTTTGGCCGGGTCAGTTCACCGATTCCTTTTATCGGGCCAAGACGGTATACCATGGATTTCCCCATCGCTATTGAGCAATTGCCACCTATTGATCTGATCATTATTTCGCATGACCATTATGATCATTTGGATATGCGCTCTATTAAAAAATTAAAATCCAAAACAGCCAAATTCATTGTCCCGCTAGGCGTTGACAAACACCTGCAACGATGGGGTGTAAAAAAATCGAAAATAATCAACCTGAACTGGTGGGAAGAAGTAACATTGAACAATTTGACCCTGGTGTCCACGCCGGCGCG
>CAYYMT010000027.1:2079-25783 GCA_964472715.1 uncultured bacterium
ATCAACCAAAAGGATGTTCGCATTATCGCTGTGGACAATTCCTATCCCATGGTCAAAAAGTGCAAAAGTTATTTGGATTTATATCATTCACCGGCGGAAATCCAATTGATCTGCGCCGATATCAGAGACATAAAAATCGAAAATGCCTCAATTGCAATAATGAATTTTACCCTGCAATTCATTGAGCCGGAAAAAAGAGCCGAAATTATTCAGCGGATCTATGACGGATTAAACCCTGGCGGCGTGCTGGTTTTATCGGAAAAGATATCCTTTGCTGACCACCGGAAACAAGAATTGAATGACGACCTTCACCTGAATTTTAAAAAGCAGCAGGGCTACTCCAATCTGGAGATCAGTCAGAAACGCAGTTCCCTGGAAAATGTTCTGATCCGGGACGATCTCTTCACTCACAAAAACCGCATTATGGACGCCGGCTTTCAGAGCTTTGAAATGTGGTTCCGCTGTTTCAATTTTGCTTCCATGCTGGCGGTGAAGTAAGATGGATTTTCTGGAATTTCACAAAATCATCAGCCGGACAAAGATCAAACACTGGCGGGAGCATATCCCCCGCTCTTTTCACGATATTAATCACGGCGATCTGGATAAATGGCTGGCGGTCATTGAAGAATTACCCGATATTAACCCCAATCATATCAACCTTAAAAGCGACACTGTGGAAATTGGGAAAAAGGAAGAACTGTGCGGCATCTCTTCAGAATCATTACAAAAAAATTTAAAACAATTGCATCCCTGGCGGAAAGGCCCCTATAATTTTTTCGGCATAGATATTAATACCGAATGGCGCAGTGACTGGAAATGGAACCGTCTCAAGGATCACATTGCTCCCCTGCAAGATAAGTTGGTGCTGGATGTAGGCTGTGGCAATGGCTACCACTGTTTACGAATGGCCGGGGAAGAGGCCCGCATGGTCGTGGGTATTGATCCTTTTATTTTATATGTTTTCCAGTTCATGGTATTTAAAAAATATCTGGATGACATACCGGTTTTTGTCTTGCCGGTGGGTATTGAGGATATTCCCAAAAACCGGGCCTTTTTTCACAGTGTATTTTCAATGGGTGTTTTCTATCATCGCAAATCTCCTTTTGATCATTTGCAGGAATTGCGGTCTTTGTTGCGGCAAAATGGCCAGTTAGTCCTGGAAACACTGATAATCGACGGCGGGAACAATGAAGTTCTCGTTCCTTCCGGCCGTTATGGTAAAATGCGCAATGTCTGGTTTTTACCCTCGCCGGATACAATGATCCGCTGGCTGAACAGAGCCGGTTTCAAAAATGCCAGGATAGTGGATGCAACCCAAACAACAATTCAGGAACAGCGCAAAACCGACTGGATGACTTTTGAATCACTGGAAGACTACCTGGACCCCGGGAATGCCAATAAAACTATCGAAGGCTATCCGGCGCCGAAACGCGCGATATTCATTGCCGAAAAAAAATAAAATCATACCCATCTGTTGTATTTTGACATAAGCACGCTAAAGCAACAGCTATTTTATCTGCTCCGTTATCTCACATTTTACCGCATTTAGTGTCAAAATTACATCGAAAAACAGAAAAAACGCCGCGCCGATTATACCGGAAATACTGAGGAATAAGAGCACGATTGCCAAATTATGCAGATCATAGCCCGTCAATGTCATGATCAAAATCACAAAAACAATCAGGCTGGAGTTCAAAATACTGAAGGCCATCGAGGATATACCATTTCTCAGCAGTTTGCTTCGACGAAAAATTATTTTTAACTGGGCGATTTTCTTTTGCTTTTCCACACCATCAAGGCCATCCACTTCTTTAGATATTTTTCGAATGGCGTCAATGGTTCGCCCCAGCCGGTTTGTCAGTGAAATGAGCAAAAGGCCAACCCCGGATATAAGAGCAATGGGGGTGATACTGCTCTGTAATAGTTCTAAAAAAGGGATTGCTGATTCCATTGTTACCTCGCTCTTGTTTTTTTAGATTATGGATTTTTCATTATTTATAAAAAACTTAGGCCATAAAGGGGAAAATTGAAAGAAATTATTCCTATTTGCATTTCGAAGGGGAATGGATTAATTTCCAGCATGAAACCGGAGAAATAATGGACCTTTTTGACCAACCCGCAAAAGAACCAACTTTGTCTCAGCCACTGGCAGAACGGATGCGTCCGCGAACCCTGAAAGACTTTGTCGGCCATACTGACCTCACCGGGGAAGGGAAATTTTTACATCGCCTCTTCCATCGGAAAAAAATGTATTCCGTGATTTTCTGGGGCCCGCCGGGTTCCGGAAAAACAACTCTGGCCAAAATGATCGCCAATTATATTGATGCCAAATTTTACCAATTGAATGCCATTTCAGCCGGTGTTAAAAATGTCAGGGAAGTGCTCAATAAAGCAGAATTTAATCAACAGCGAAATATAAAGAGTGTCATGTTTATCGATGAAATTCACCGCTTCAATAAAGGTCAGCAGGACGCCTTGCTGCATGCTGTCGAACATGGATTGGTCATATTTGTTGGTGCCACAACGGAAAATCCCTCCTTTGAGGTCAATTCGCCGCTATTGTCACGATGCCGGGTGATCAAATTATCGGAACTGGACAAACCCAATCTGAAAAAGATTCTTTATCACGCGCTGGAAACCGATGAACTGCTCAAAACCCTTGATATTCAAATAGACCGGGACGCTGAGGAATTTCTACTGGACAATGTTGGGGGTGATGCCCGTAAATTACTGAATGGTATTGAAGTCGCTGTTGATCTTGCTAAAAACAATGATAGTAAAATCCGGGTCAGCCTGGATAATGTTAAAGAAGCGCTTCAGAAAAAAAACCTGCTTTATGATAAAAAGGGAGACTATCATTATGATGTCATCTCGGCGTTTATAAAGTCTATCCGCGGCAGTGATCCTGATGCTGCTGTTTATTGGATGGCTGTCATGCTGGAAGGCGGAGAAGACCCGGTGTTCATTGCCCGCCGCATGGTGATCGCGGCCAGTGAAGATGTGGGAAATGCCAATCCGTCCGCACTGATGCTGGCCAATGCCGGAATTGATGCGGTGAACAAAGTCGGGATGCCGGAAGCTGGCATCATTCTCTCCCAGGTTGCGACATATTTAGCCGCTTCACCGAAAAGTAATGCGGCTTACATAGCCTACCAAAAGGCGAAAGAATTGGTCAAAAAAACAGGCACACCTAACGTTCCCCTGCATCTGCGCAATGCCCCCACTAAACTGATGAAGGATGAAGGATACGGCAAAAACTACAAATATCCTCATGATTTTCCCGGACATTTCACGACCCAGGATTATTTACCGGAAAACCTGGCCGGTACCACACTATACCATCCCACTGATATTGGCCGCGAAAAAGGGCTGAAGGAATATCTGGAAAAAAAGTGGAAGAAATAAATAAAGAAAGCCTCTGAGTTACAGAGGCTTTTTTATTCGTCAATTAATTATCAGGATACTCCGGGTGCTCCGGCCAAGTTCGCGGGTTCTTTTTGATCTGTTCCATGATCACTTCCACCGCTTTCATCAACTGACTGTCATAACCACGGGCCATTTCATTAGGATTCAGGTCAATTTCGATATCGGGCGTCACACCTTCATTCTCAACAACCCAGTCACCCTCAGGAGAGTAAATGCGATAATCCGGCGCGGTCAGACCGCCGCCATCCATCAATTCGATAAACATGGAAACGCCGACCAGTCCGCCCCAGGTTCGGGTGCCAATTACCGGCCCCATCTTAAAATACCGGAATTCATAGGGCAATTCATCACCACCGGAACCGGCCTGACGATTGGTGATCAGGGCCATATGCACCCTTACAGCGCGATAAGGGCTCATCTGATCGTGTGAATAACGGCGGGTCCAGTAAATATGCGGTTTCTTCCGCAACCGCTGGAGAAACATCGCCGGATCAAGACCTCCGCCATTAAACCGGCCGTCAATAACCAATCCTTCTTTTTGAGATTGGGAATAAAAATATTTTGGGAATTCTGTAGCAGTACCATTATAGGTGTCCGGCATGTGAATATAACCCACTTTACCATCAGTGGCTTCCGCCACAACCCGGCGGTTATGTTCCAGCCAGGCCCGGTAACGTAAGGTGCGTTCACTATGCAGGGGTTTCACAGTAACTTCTTTGGCGCCGCGCATTTTTGGTGAATCATTGATCAATAGTGTAACATTTTTTCCGGCCAGATTTTCAAAATAACTGTAGATATTTTTGTCAGTGTGAACATCCTTGCCATTGACTTGCAGCAAATACATACCGGCTTTGACATCAATCCCGGCACCTGCCAGCGGGGGATAGACTTCCCGGGTCCAGTCCGGCACCCGGTAGATTTTCTCAAATTGGTAGCGGTTATTTTTCCGGTCGATCTTGTAATCAGCGCCCAGCAGGCCGACATTGACATGGTGACCTTCCCGGCGACGGTCACCACCGTAAACATAAGTATGGGAAGTATTGAGTTCCGCGATCATTTCACCGATGAGGTGGCCGACATCAGTGCGGCAGGAAGCATATTTTAACAGTTCGGCATATTTTTCTCCCACAGCCGGCCAGTCTTGTCCGTGCATACCTTCCTCATAATAAAAATCTCTTTCCATACGCCATGCTTCCCAAAAAATTTGGCGCCACTCTTTTTCCGGATCAATTTTCATCTCCAGGCCGGAAAGATCAAGTGAATTGTCATCGGCAGCATTGTCCGCCGCGATGATCCCCAGGCTTTTTCCTTTTTTGTAGAGTATGGCGCTGCCATCGCCAGAGAGCCGGTATTCGTCAATAGCTTCCAGCAGCTTTTCCTCTTTCCTGGATGCCAGGTCAAAGGCGTACAGGTCCATGGGGCCGGTACCACGAAATTCAAACCGGTTAAAATCCCCTTCTTCGTCCTTGTTCAAATAAAATAATTTTGATTCACTGGCAGTCAAAAAGCGGTAATTGCCACGATCCACCGGAAAGGCCTGAATGTTAAAGGGATTAATGTTAAGATCACCCGTGATTTTTTCTTCTTTCTCTTCATTATCCGTGCAGACTTCATCGCTTTGTAAGGGCAGCAGTGAAGGGGCATCCTCTTTCAGACTGACGTAATACAATCCGGTAGAGTTTTTGTAAACCATTTCCCATTCAAAGTCACAATAAGTGGGTTTGAAACGCCGGTTTGAAGCAAAAAAGAGATAATTTCCATCAGCTGAAAAGGCCGGATGAAAATCATTGAACAGATCGCCGCTTACCTGCCATACTTTTTCTTTTTTTAATGAATAGAGATAGACACGGGTCACCAATTCCATATCTTTTTTGGAATAAGCCAACAATTCACTATCGGGAGACCAGGCAAAATCATAGATCGGTTTTTCGTCTAATCCGATATCCACATGTTCATATTCAGCTTTGTCAACCTTAGTTATTTTTTTATTGTCTGCATCGATAATGAAAAGACTCAGTGTCTGATCTGTAAAAGCCAGTTTTTCACCATCGGGAGACCAGCGTAGGCTATGCCGATAACCGGATTGAAAGTTGGTCAGTTTCTCGGTTTCATTGGTCTTACAATTGTATATATAGAGTTGGTATTCGCCCTCTTTGTCGGAAAAATAGGCAATGCGGCTGCCATCAGGGCTCCAAACCGCGTCTTTGTCCCGGGCGCCGCAATTTTGGGAGATGTTGCGTGTCGCACCCTTTTCTTTTGGTACGGAAAAAATCTCACCGCGGGCCACAACCAAAGCACGATTGCCGCAGGGTGAAATATTAAAATCCTGAATGCGATCGCTTACTTTGACCAATGCCGGACGGGTTTCCGGCGCGTCGGACAGGATTTGGATATTTAGTTTTTGGGTCTTTGCTTTTTCAATATCGTACAGGTGAATGGATCCTCCCAACTCATAAACAATTTTCTTACCACCCTCAGAGGGCATTCCAACATCAAAATTTTCATGGAATGTTAACTGTTTTCTTTCTTTTGTCGCCGGATTGATGGAAAAGAGATTTAACCGGCGGTTTTCCGTTTTATCGGAACTGAAATAAATTTTATCACCAATCCACATGGGTATCCGGTCGGTGCCTTCAAAATCCGTCAGTTGCATTTCTTCTTTCGTTGTATAATCATAGAGGTAAATATCCTGGGCCAGTCCGCCGGTATACCGTTTCCAGTTTCGGTGTTCCCGGGCAACTTTATTGAAAGCGATTTTGCTGCCGTCCGGAGAAAAAGAGCCTTGTACCACTTCCGGCAGGATCAATTCTTCGATTTCCACGCCATCAAGAGACACCATAAACAACCGGCTGAAACGGCTGTAACTTTTCCGGTCTGAGCGAAAAATTATTTTATTTTCGGTAGGGTGCCATCCCACCATCTTATCATAACCGGGATGATATGTCAGACGTTTGATATTGCCGCCATAGACATCCATCACATAAATATCGCCATTCCCATCAAATTCGCCGGTAAAAGCGATATATTTCCCGTCATTAGAAAATTTCGGATAGGTTTCATCACCATCATTGAGGGTTAGCCGGATTGCCTCACCACCTGACACACTGCATTTCCAAATATCATTCTGATGCGTAAAAACCACCAAATCTTCATGAATATCAGGAAACCTGAGTATTGGTTTTTCCTTTTGTGCAAATACCTGAATATTCATCAGGAGCAAAAGGGTTAAAATCAAAACAATCATTTTGCGCATCTTCTCTCTCCTTATATTATTAACACATAACAGGCTAATTTAACCTATTTTGTGAATTATTTAAATTGTTCAGTCAGAAAAAAAGAGTAATATTACATATAATAATTGATAAAAATTTCTAAGATTCCGGTTAGCATCAAACATCTTTTGTGATTTAAATCACACTTATAAATAATTAACTTGTTTAAAATGGACTTATTATCTAATATTAAAAAAACAAACAGTGTGTAGGAGGTATTATGAAGAAAAATTTTTTGTGGATTTTATTGATTGTCTCTCTCTTATTTATGGTCCAAAGCTGTTCTCTGTTTGAGGATTTGCTGGGGATTTCTGAAGATGACGAAAAGGATGTTGCCATTGAAACAGAGGATAAGAGCGGTATTTTAATTATTACGGATGATGCCAATGTTGATGTGAAGGATTTTCAGGTTATCACCCTGACCAACATTGATGATCTTGATGATAATGGGGAATTTGAAGTCAAGGGAAACATTTCCGATAAAATTCAAATCATCATATTCAAGAAGCAGAGCAAAGATCTGCCGGTGTACATTGGTCTCTTTGATCCGGTTACTAAAAAGGTTACCGCCAATGACACCACCACAGCACTGGCGCTGACCCTGCTCAATCCTTATCTGGTTTATACAACTCAAACCCAGCGCCAACAGTACATTGAAGCAGTCCGGTATCACGAAAATTTTGATGACCTCCTGGCATTGCTGAACCAGGCCTATGCCAGCGACGCGGACAATGCCCTTAACTATGAGGTTAATCCCCGTATCTATCAGACTGCTGTTGTCATTATGAAAGGCGTAATGGAACAACTGGGCGGTATGGCCAAAGCGATGGGTGTGCAGGAACTGGAGCCGCCGTCAATCCAGGATGTTACCGGAACAAAGGTTAATTTTGTCAATCCGCGCAGAATTTATTATGCGGCCGGGATCAATGAAAACGGTAATCTAAAAGATGTTGTCACATTGGAAAAATCAGCTCCTATTACATCCTTTAACTGGGGATGGCCACCCACTTTTTACAGTTCATCAACGGAATCTGAATACGATCTTGGCAATGGAACTTTTGATATAAATATAATTAAAGGCATTGATTTCACTAAAATTTCTGATTGGGAAGACCCGGTGGGAAGAGCGACTTTATTAAATTCAGCCCAGGCCATTATTTATTTTATGGACCTGTTCACCGGTTATAACCTGATAATGGATACTGAAGATCTGAATATTTCCATTTCCAATGACCTGGCGCAATTGATGACAAGATATGTAAATGAAAACAATACAGAAGATTTTATCAAAGAATTCTGCCGGGTGATGAAAGATAACAGCGATGATATTTCAACCTGGTTGCTGGATGCGGAAAGTGAAGCGGCTGAAGAATACATCGAAACCTGCGCCCTGGTGCTGGAAAATGCTGTCTTTGTTTTCAAACTCATGGGTTTTGTCAATGAAAACGGCCCCTTTTACTGGGAATTGATCAACTCTCCAACGGAAGTAATGTATCGGGTCACCCAGGCCAATGGTACAATTACGGAAAAACAGGAAAATAATCCGCCGGAAGCAGAATTCACAGTTGATCCGCCGGCCGGCATCGTGGAAACAGAATTTAATTTTGATGCCAGTCAAAGTGTCGATGAAATCGACGGACAGACCGGACTGATGTACCGCTGGGATTTTAACAGTGACGGCACCTGGGAATCAGATTGGTCTTCCAGTCCGACTATAACAATTCAATATACTGAAGCCGGCTCATACTTAGTCACTCTGCAGGTTAAAGACAGCGCGGGATTGATCGGCACAATCACACACCGTGTGAATGTTGGCGGCGGCGCCGGAACAGCTACTCATGTGAAACTCTTTCAGGATGCTCTGCCATGGAGCAGTAATGCCATGATCACCATGCTGGAAAGCCTGGGATTTACGGAAGGCGGCGGCGCTAACCAGTATGAAATTATTCCTTCTACAGATATGGCGACAGTACCCCTTATCCCGGGAACGGATTTGGTTATCATTGCCAATGATCAGTATGATTCATTTTATGCCAATTACGCAGCCAGCCAGGTACGGTTCAATAATTTTGTCTATACCGGCGGGTCACTTTTCTGGGAAGCCTGTGACCGCGGCTGGGCTGATGGCAATATGGTTGATCAGGGCGTAGTCCTGCCCGGAAACATCACTCAGAATCATAATTATGACAATTATAATTATGTCACTGATCAGAACCTGCCCCTTGTCTCGGGATTACCTGATGAACTGGACCACAATTACGCCAGCCATGAAAGTTTTACCAACTTACAGGATGGAACGACGATCTATTGTGTTGACAGCTACGGTGAGCCAACCCTGATTGAATACAATCTGGGCGGCGGCTGGATTATCGTCACCGGACAGCCACTGGAACATCAGTATGACAATGATTACGGTGTTGCCGGTGATATGAGCCAGTTATTGCCTCGTATTGTTTCCTATTTCACCGGGAAAACTTTTAGTAAAGGGCTTCCTAAACCGCTATCCAAATCTACCGGCCGGCCAAGTTCGGCGGAATGATAAAATTATCATAAACAAAAAAACTCCAGCTTGCAAGCTGGAGTTTTTTTATTGATTATTTCTGAAATAATACAATCAGCTTTCTTCCCCAACATCAAAAATATACCCGGCACCACGCACACTTTTGATAAATTGCGGATTACGACTGTCCTTTTCAAAATATTTCCGCAGGCGGGCAATAAAATTATCAACTGTTCTGGTATTGATCACATAGCTGATATTCCAGACTGTTGCCAGCAATTCCTTGCGGGAAATGATCTTTCCCCGGTTGCTGATAAACAGTCGCATGACTTCAGCCTCCTTAGTAGTGAGTTGAATCTCGCCATCAGCAGTTTGGGCAGTAAAATCATTGAAATTGATCTCATTCTCACCAAACCGGAATATGTTCGCCGGCTCAGCACCACTCATTTGCAGCTGTCGCCGCAATAAAGCCTGAATTCTGGCCAGCAATTCTTCCAGATGAAAAGGCTTTGTTAAATAATCGTCAGCGCCAATGCGTAATCCTTTGACCTTGTCTTCCAGTTGTTCTTTGGCGGTGAGCATCAGGATCGGAACATTTATATTTTTTTTGCGGATGATCTCAGTTACTTCAAACCCATCCAAATAGGGCATCATGATATCCAGAATGATCAAATCAAAAGGCTGCTTTTCAAATTCGGTAACAGCCGCGCGGCCATCCTCTACCCAGACCACTGTATACCCTTCTTCTTTCAAATTGAAGACCAGCCCTTCGGCCAGTGATGGTTCATCTTCCGCCAATAAAATTCTATTCATAATCAATCCAATAATTTATTCAAATATCTTGTTTTCTTAAATCCATACCGGGGTAATAAAATACGAAAGCAGGTGCCGCTTTCTTTTTTCTGTTTCAGAATTTTGATCTTGCCCCCATGGTACTTGAGAATCTCCCGCACCAGGAAAAGGCCAAGCCCGGTTCCCTTGACATTGGGAATATTCCGGTTTTCGCCCCGGTAAAATTTGCGAAATACTTTTCGCCGCATTGATCCGCTAATGCCGGTACCATTATCACAATAGATCATTATCACCCATTTTTTTGCCGATGCCAGTTTAATATTTACCAGCGGGCCATCCAAAGTATATTTGACCGAATTTTCCAACAGGTTTTTTAAGATATGACGGAATGCCATCTCATCAAAAACAATCTGTTCTTCGCCATGTAACTGGTTTTCAATCCTGATGGAAACAGTAAAATCCTTTTGGGTTTTATCAATTACCTCGTTCAAAAACGCTGATGCATTTAACAATTTACAATTGTAAATTTGTAATTTTTGTTCCAGCCGTGACAGCACCAGAATATTATCTATCAGGTCTTTCAGTTTTTGCGTGTTTTGAGCAATATTATTTAGAAATTTCTGGCGGGTTTCTTCATCCATTTTTCGCGATTTCAAAGTATCTGTGGAAATCTGCATGGAGGTTATTGGTGTTTTCAATTCATGAGTAATATTGGCAATGAATATATCATACATACGCGCCAGGTTGAATTGAATGTTCAAGAAGCGAAAAAGCATAGACATACCGGCCAGCGCCAGCACCAATAATGAAAGGCCGATTATCAGCATTGCCATGGCACCGCCGTCAGGTATCTGGGCTGAGTATCGCTCGCCGATTTTCTTGAATATCACATTGTTGATCACAAATCGTGAAATCCACAATCCCGCGATTGAAAGCCAGATCATCTGGACAATTATAAAAATTACAATATAATAGGCTAAGGAATGTTTTTTACGCATTAGTCAATTCCCGGTTTTCCGTTAATATATTTACGCTATATATTATTGCCAACAAGTCCAATCCTTTTATTACATTACTTTTACAAACATAAAGGTAAAAAATTTGTATAATTAAATTAGCAAATCAGAGATAAGGATAAAAGGATTTTTAATTTAAAGATAAGGACTTAAAAATGATATTACCGGCTTTAAAAATTGGTGATTTAGTAGTAGATAAGGCCATTGTACAGGGTGGCATGGGTATCGGGATCTCTTTGTCAGGATTAGCCGCTGCGGTGGCAAATGAAGGCGGCATCGGTGTCATTTCCTCGGTTGGACTGGGATTTCTAAAGGGAGAACGCAATAAACGGAACTACAACAGTAATGCGGCCTATTTACGTGATGAGATCCGCAAGGCAAAAGCCGTTGCTACCCGGGGCGCGATCGGTGTCAATATTATGGTGGCAATTACTGATTTCGAAGATATGGTCAAAGCCAGTATTGAAGAAAAGGCTGATATTATATTTGCCGGCGCCGGACTACCCCTAAAATTACCGGAACTGGTAAAGAGCATTGATCCCAATACCAACACAAAATTGGGAGTGATTGTATCTTCCGCCCGGGCTGCCAACCTGATCTGTCGCAGTTGGATGAAAAAATACCAGGTTCTGCCTGATATCATTGTTGTGGAAGGCCCGAAAGCCGGCGGCCATCTGGGCTTTTCCCATGACCACATCGAAAACCCTGATTATGCCCTGGAAAATATTCTGCCACCCGTCGTGGAGACCATGCACAAGATTTCTTATGAAAATAATACATCCATTCCGGTCATTGCCGGCGGTGGCGTCTATACCGGTGAGGATATTTTCAATATTATGAACCTGGGCGCCGATGGTGTACAAATGGGAACCCGGTTTGTTGCTACGGAAGAATGCGATGCGGACCCTGCTTTTAAAGAAACCTTTGTCCGGTGCAGGAAAGAAGATATTACCCTGATCAAATCACCGGTGGGTCTGCCGGGACGTGTCATCACCAGTGAATTTATCAGGGAAGTACAAAATGGCGTTCGCAAACCCTTCTCCTGTCCGTGGAAATGCCTGAAGACCTGCAATTTTAAGGAAGCGCCTTATTGCATAGCCGATGCCCTGATCAATGCGCAACAAGGGAAGATGTCCGATGGATTTGCCTTTGCCGGCTCCAATGCTTATAAAGTTGACAGTATTATTTCCGTATCGGAATTATTTGAAACCCTGGAAGAGGAATTCGACCGGGCGGTTTTTCAAAATTTTGCCGAGCGACCTTTAAAAGTAGAGATGTTTTAGAAATTTTGTTGAACTCTTTCAGAGTTCTTTCTGTGGGGGGTTGTCGATTCCATGGGTTGGCACCCATGGTTATTTTTGTTTAATCCCTTCGGGATTATGAAAATCTGAATATTATTTTAATCTACAGGTCAACACCAAATCTCTTTTGCAACTGATCATCATTGAGTAATTTTTCTACCCAGAATAATCCAATAATGGTTTTGGAGTCGGAAATTTCCCCGGTGTAAACCTTTTCCATTGCCTGATTCAGGGGCAACCGCACCAGTTCCAGGGTTTCATCCTCATCGGGTGTCAGATCGCTTTTATACAAACCGGTTGCAATGTAGAGATGAATGATCTCATTACTATAGCCGACACAGGGATGGATGGGCTGCAGTTCATAGATATTGTCGGTTGTATATCCGGTCTCTTCCCCCAGCTCCCGCTGAATAGTGCTAAAAGGGTCTTCGCCGGGATCGATTTTCCCCGCCGGGAGTTCCAGCATGACCTGCTGAATCGGATAGCGATACTGTTTCACCAGGAAGATGTCACGCTTATGGTAAGGAATAACCACAGCTGCACCCTGGTGTTGAATATGTTCACGAACCGATGTGTTGCCGGTCGGCAATTTAACCTTATCTTTAAAGACGTGCAGGAGTTTACCGCTGAAAACCTTTTCTCCTGATAGTTTGGTTTCTTTGAATTTTTCCATCTGTTATTACCCGTATTTGTAAGCAATGGGGAATGCCCATTATTCAGTTTATTTTACTTTATTCACCTGGTTCTTTGGTTTTTTACCGGACAAGGCTGCAATGATATTATCCGCCACCATTTCCGACATTTTCCTGCGGGTTTCTGTGGTCGCCGATCCGATGTGAGGCAATAAAACCGTATTTTTCATTTTAATTAATTCCCAATGAATATCAGGTTCCGCTTCATAAACATCCAGCCCGGCTCCGGCGATTTTACCGGCTTGCAAACTATTCACCAGGGCCTGTTCATTGACAATCGGGCCGCGGCCGGTATTGATCAGGAATGCTGAGTTTTTCATCAGCCCTAATTCATGTTCATCCAACAAATGATATGTCCCCTCAACCAGTGGTAAATGAATGGAAACAATATCAGCATCCTTAAGCAGGTCTTCCAAACCAACCCGGGTGGCTTTGGTTTCCACTTCAAATTTAAATTTATCATGCCGGCTGCAATAGATAATATTCATGCCAAAGGCTCTGGCTCTGCGTCCGGTAGCCTGTCCGATTCGGCCGGCGCCGAGAATTCCGATGGTTTTTCCCGACAACTCCATACCCAGCATGAGGTCCGGTGACCAGCCGGTAAATTTCCCTTCGCGGCAATACTGGTCAGCCTCGATAATCCGCCGGCTCAGTGTCATAATTAAAGCCCAGGCAAGGTCAGCCGTGGCATCTGTCAGGACATCAGGTGTATTGGTAACCATGATTCCTCTTTTAGTCGCTTCATCGACATCGATATTATTATATCCTACAGCATAATTGGCAATGATTTTTAATTGCGGCCCGGCAGCCGCCATCACTTCTTTATCGATTTTATCGGAAAGCAACGACGCAATGGCGTCAACACCACGTACCTTTTCCAACAATTCCGGCCGCGCCATATTGTTTGAAGATCCATTGATGATCAGTTCGTCCGTGAAATTTCGAAGCCGTTCAATCCCTTCCGGCAATAGTTTTCGGGTCATCAATATTTTCATCTTTCCCTCCAGCTTATAAAAAAGCCCATTTAATTTGAACCAAATGGGCTGTTGATTTTTGTTTTATTATTGAATGAATCACCTCATCAAACAATTAATATCTGGTCAAAATGTATAGCATTACTTAAAAAACCTTTTTATAGATTTTACTGTTATCGGAATCCAGCGCGATAATTTTTTCCTGCTGCTCTTCGTTCCCGTATAGTTTGAACAAGTCCGCCAGGTCTTCGGCATGGGCATCCAGAAACAGGTGAATAAAACGATTGCGGTTATTTATTCTCAGTTCTTCTTCCAGATAATAAAGGGCTTTGTCGATAGTATCAGGGATATTCTCCAGATCGCCATTGGCCTCCAGATCGATAATGGACCAATAATAAAATTTGTACTGGCGAAAATACCGTAAGTCCAGATATTCATCCAGGTTGGTTTGTCTTTCTCTCCAGCCCCCTGAGTAATTGGACATCTGGGCCCGGGTGGCAATATTACGCGCTCTTTCAAAAATCGACGCGCCACCCAGAGGTTCATAGGTATCCAATTCCGCGCCGATTATAAAATAAGCATAGAAGTCCAGGATCGTTGACAGTGACTGAATATCCTGTGTGTGCATCAGCGCATCGCTCTGGGAATAGTAAAATTTTAATTGTTTTTCAAATAACTGCAGGTCATTGGATTGGGTAACCGTGATTAATTGTCCGGAAAAGCTCCTCTCGGAACCAGATAAAGAGGCTTCCTGGATAAACATTGAAATGCGAATGGGCATGGCGATATTATATTTGTTGTCAATCCACTCATAATCCTCTATATAATCTCTGATCTGTGTCTCCAGGTATTCCAGGTCTGATTTTTCCTGGGGCTTCAGACTTTGTGTTTCTATTTTGACATCGACATCAACGAACTGTGCGAACATCATTGTGGCCGCGAGCAGTAAAATCAAACCTGTTTTATAAAATTTCATACTTCCTCCAAATCGGGTATTTTTCAATTTTTGTTTAATAATTTATAAAACCTGATGATAAAACAAAAATATTATGATAATGTTTCAATAAATGATTTAAGACAAAATATAATTTTAAATCTTTTCTTATTTTTAATAGATTATAAATTATAAAAGCGGAGGAAGCATGAAAGCCGGATTCCATTTAATAGTTGTTTGTTTTTTAATATTTTGTCATTGTTTAATGGCAACTGAGCAGACGCCATCCTGGGTGAAAAATCCACCACCGGGAATTTATGTCGGAGTTTCCCGTGTCATGGAGAGCGAACAGGAAGCCCGCAACGATGCGGTAAAAGATGCCAAGCGCCAGATCATCGCTAATCTGGGCGGATTGGTGGAAACGGAATTTGTGGACCGGCTGGTTGAGAGCAGCGAGGAGGGCAACTTTGCTTATACCGATTCCAAAGTAAAAATAATCGCCAAAACTATTCTTGCTATTGAAACGCAGGATTTTTTTGTTAAAGAAATTTCAGAAAAAGCCGGTTTCATGCAAAAGGAAACCAAATATCAGGCCTATGCAAAAGTTCATTTTTCCAAATCAAAACATGATCGGTTTCTCAAGGAGTTGGTGGCTGAAACAACCGAATCAACACAGCAGAAATTGCAGGAACTTCGTGAAATAGCCGAATCCGGACAGGTCATCTATGCCTTAAGCGAACTGGAAAAATTGCCGGAAGAATACCAAAAAGTGATGACTCTGACCGGGCTGTCGCCGACGCAGATAAGCCGCCTGAAAAAACTGGATCAGAAAATCAGTCTGCTGATTGGAAATATTCGCAATAATCTTTACATGGAAACCGGCCGCCAAAAATATCCGGCAAAAATCAATCGGAAAATTGATGAGCCGCTGACCGTCAAACTATTCTGGCAAAACAGGGAGAGGCAAATACCCTTGCAGGGCATTCCTGTGGCCTGGGAAGAAAAACCGGAAATGATGGTGGCGAACGCTATTCCCATGACCAATGAAACGGGAACGGCATCATGCCGGATTCATAAAATTCTAACCCCCAAACAATTTAGCCTGAGGGTTAACACTGAATTCCCGGACAGTTTAAACCTGGAAAATTTGAATAACACCTTTTTATTCATACCTGACAATAAGATCAGCATCCATGTAATTGAAACAATTAATAATGGCAATGAACAGGACCCCTTCCTGGAAAATCTGCTTATCCAGGAATTCAGCCAAAAGGATTTCAAGATCATAAACGGGCAATTAGCAACGGATATCAAAAACGAATCCCTTCAGGATATGGCCGCTGATGATTTTCAGAAATTAATAAAGAACAGTGACATGGATTTCATGATATTGGGAACCGTATCGGTTGATCGAACAAATCAATATATGGAAAATATGCATTTTGCCTGGGCCAAAGCAGTTGTGAAACTCTATGACGTCTCCAATAACCAGGTCATCGCCAGTATTATTCATGAAGCCAAAGGAGCGGGAAACTCCGAACGCGCCGCCGGTGTAAAAGCCATTCAAAAAGCCGGCGATGAGATCAGCCGGAAACTTATCAATCAACTATTAAACCAGGGGAATATTGATTAAATGAAAAAACCTATCATCGGAATTACCATGGGCGACCCGGCCGGAATCGGACCGGAAATACTCATCAAAGCATTACAAAAAGAAGAAATCCGTCGAATCTGCCATCCGGTTATATTGGGTAACCTCCATATACTCAAAGCGGAATCAATCGACAATAGTCTTAATTTGGTAGAGATCATGGATATTGATCAGGCGCATTTCAGCGACAACCGGATCAATATTCTGGACCCCGCTAAAAGGGATTTTGGCCTGGAGGTGAAAGGCAAAATATCAGCGGAAGCCGGAAAGGCGGCATTTCTATACATCAAAAAAAGTATTGACCTGGCCCTGTCCAATAAAATCGATAGTGTGGTCACCGGCCCGATTCATAAAGAGGCCATCAAAGCGGCCAGACTGGCATTTATCGGCCACACGGAAATGTTTGCCCAATTAACCGATTCCCACGACCCGTTAACGGTTTTTGAAGTGCATAATCTTCGCATTTTCTTTTTGTCCCGTCATGTATCCTTGCGGGAAAGCTGTGATCTGGTGACAAAAGAGCGAGTGCTGGACTATATCCAGCGAAGCATGGAAGCATTAAAAAGCCTGGGGCTGGGGACCGGGACTTTTGCCGTTGCCGGCTTGAATCCCCATGCCAGCGACAATGGATTATTTGGTAATGAAGAAGAGAAGGAGATCATTCCGGCGATTTCAGCAGCAAGAGGCCGGGGAATGGATGTTATCGGGCCGGTTGGCGCTGACTCTGTATTTCATCTGGCTATGAAAAATGACTGGGATGGTGTTTTGTCCCTCTATCATGACCAGGGGCATATTGCCGCGAAAACACTGGATTTTGACCGTACCATATCATTGACCCTGGGCTTGCCTTTTCTGCGCACTTCAGTTGACCACGGTACGGCTTTTGACATTGCCGGCAAGGGCCTGGCGCAATCCATTAGTATGGAAGAAGCGATCAAAAAAGCAGTCAGGTATACAAAAAAATAAGCGGCCGTTTTCTCGCTAAACCACCGCTTATATGTTTTGGTTCTATATGAATTGAATTGTATTTCATATAATCCCGAAGGGATTAAACAAAAATAACCGTGGGTGTCAACCCACGGAAAAAACAAACGTTATTAAAACTCTGAAAGAGTTTAACAGTTTATAAAATTTTATTTGATGAACAACATTTTCCGAATGCTTTGGTACTGCAGTTTTCCTGTTTTTGAATGACATTCCAGTTTAAAGAAATAAATACCACTGGAATAGGAAGCGGCATTCCAATTAACCTGATAATTCCCACCGGATTGAAACCTATCCACCAATTGTTCCACAACCTCACCCAGTGAGTTATAAACAGTTAATCTCACCAAACTATGATCCTTCAATGAATATTTTATTGTGGTTTCCGGGTTAAAGGGATTCGGATAGTTCTGAGCTAACTGAAATATTCCCGGCACATTCCTCTCATCGGTACCGGTGATACTGCCGATGGTAAAACTATCAATTACTGAAGGAGTTATATTACCGGTCAGATCCTTCGCCAGTATTCGCCAGTAATATTTTTTATTATTATCCAGCGGTGTTGTCATCACATAATGTGTCGCATCAATTGAATCTGTTGCAAAAACAATCGAATCAAGCGCGGCATCTTTTCCTATCTGTAATGAATATCTCACCACGTCCCAGGGATCACTGTCAGTGGATTCCGTCCAGATAAAGGATAAGACTTCACCCAAGCCGCCGGCATCACTACCGGGAAATTTCAAGGTAAAAGGCGCTGGCGCTTCCGCCATTAAATCCACCGCAAAAGAGAGGGTGTCATAGGGTATTGTCAAGCCGGTGGAATCATGAGCAGTTACCGTCCAGTAATAAATTGTATTATCTGAAAGTTGCCAGCCCATTGTAAAGGCCCCGGTGTCATTCATAAAAAAGGCGACCGTATCCTTTTGCAACCAGGGATCAGAGCCGAGTGTTAATTGAAATTGGTGAAATGAGGATATGCCTGGCGCATTCCAATAAAAAGTTGGCTGCAGCGTATCCTGACGGCTGAGTTGGAGCGGTGTTATTAAATGGGCCGTATCTACAACAACAGCTTTCGGTGTGAATAAAGTATCCTGATAATTTTCTGACGTGACAACCAATTGGACATCATAAATGCCGGTAGAATCATAAGTATGAACCGGATTCTGTTCAACCGATTCATTGCCGTCGCCAAAATTCCATTTCCAATGGGTGATCTCTTCGGCCCCTTTTGAGTGATCTTTGAACACCACTGTTTCTCCCGGCTTGAAATTCCTTTTACCGATTGCGAGATCAGGCTGCAAGCCAGTGTATTCACCAAAGAGTTTAATACAGGGGTCAGCAGTTTCATCGAGACTATTGTCCCAGGTTTCACCGTCAAAACTTGTCCAGAAGAACCCTTGTGAGATCACAGGATCACTATGTCCCTCAATTTTTGTTTCTATCGGAATAGGATACAGATAACCGGAAGCGGAAAGATCATAGGTTACTTTTATGAAAATGTCCTGTTTCTCTTCAATATTGATAATGGAGTCAAGTTCGACGGTATAAAGGCCGGTGTACTCCAGGTCAATCCGTTGTCCCGAAGTGATCATATTTTTAAGATTGCCGTCGATGAAATCATTATATATCTCAACATAAAGATTTCCTCCTGAAAAGTAATTGTAGGTGGAAATATGACTGATATTTTGGTTCCACAGTTCCGCTTTCATGAGTACATGACCCACCGGATCAATCTCATTTCCCCAAAAGGCGCCTAATCCGGTATAATCCAGCCCATGAATATAATTTTTGGAATTATATTCCACACGCTCCGGCCAAAAGCATGCAAGTGCATTCATAGTTTTATCATAATAGGAAATATAGAAATATCCATCATCGCCAAACTGAGTACCCCAACTATTCTTGATCAGCCAGGCGCCTTGTTTATCGGCAGGTGTTCTCAGGGTATCATTCCAGCCGACAATAGTCACACCATGATTGAAAAGCTTATCCTCATCTTCATAATAGGTTGTATAACCATCAATTACTTTGTAATTACTATTATCATCATAATATACTGTCGCAATAGCGCCATATTTCATAAGGTTGGTTTTAATTATGTCAGTATAACCGGGAATTTCTTCGTCGCTATAGTTATTCTGAGCCGGCATCACCCGTACATTTCCAATCCACTTATCAGGTCGGAAAGCATCAGAAAAACCATTATTTTCCTGGTAAGGATCATCAATTTCATAAACAGGCCCATCGCCGCGGCTTAAATATGCTGTGGACACATAATAGTTACCGCCATTGCAAGGACCCCGGACAAAACCATTACGATTTTTCATATTGTTTTCCGATAAATCCGTATACTCACCATATTTTTTTAACCAATGTGATTCCACCGTAGCCATGGTGGCGAAAGCCCAGCAACTACCGCAAGCGCCCTGATTTTTTACAGAAGTCACATAATTACTGTCCCGCAGATCATAGGTCAATGGTAATTCTAAGGATTTGGATAATTGGGACAAATCTTTTTTCGGCAAACTGAAGGGGGCCGGAACAATACCGCCATCACCGCCATTTTTTATATATTCAACAAAATCCGGATTAAGTGGAGTTCGTTTACCTTGCGCAAAAATTAAAGTCATCATAAAAAAAATTAAAAATAATTGCCGTTTCAAAATATTCTCCTGGTTAAATTCAATACAATTTTATCAGCAAATTCAAAGGTTGTAAATTAATTCAAAACTTATGCCAATAAAAAGGCTGTTCCGAAAAATATTTCTGAACAGCCTTGGATTTCAGATGCGAAAATTACAGTTTACTTGATAAAAAGCATCTTTTTCATATTCGTAAAATCTCCGGCTTTCATCTTATAGAAATAGACGCCCGTGGGCATTGCGTTGCCCTGCATATCTTTGCCATGCCAGGTGATCTGATATTGGCCTGAATTTCGGTATTCATCCACCAGTGTGGCAACATGATTTCCCAGCATATCATATACTGTAATCACCACTGGTCCGGCATTGGGTACAGCATAGTTAATTTTAGTTGAAGGATTGAATGGATTGGGATAATTCTGTTCCAGTTTGTAGTCAGAGATAACCATTTGTTCATCCTCCAGCCCTGTTTCCGCGCTCACATTTACAACCATGGAATGCACCACATAATCTATGGAGTCATCGAAAATAATCGTCAGTGTGTCTTTACCAATGCCGGCCGCTGAATTGATTACCAGGTAAATCTCATCACCATAAGTGTTCAATTGCGTATTAACCATTTTTGCATTTTCTACCCTGATATCGAGATCGGACAAGGGATTGTCCACATCTTCCACAAAATCATTGAGTTTAATGGAATCAGCCGATTCCGTGACCAGGTTTAAACTGTCGGGGAAATTGATCAAAACCGGCGCGTCATTGACTGGCAGTACGGAGACCGGCAGCAGTAAACTCGCGGTGCTGTCATAACTATCCCGGGCTGTGATCAGCAGGTCCTCCTGTCCGAAATAATTTTCGTCAGGCACGAGAACCATATTACTGTCAGACTGGATAAAACTAAAATTTTCAGACTGAACATCAAAGATCATTTCATCATCGGTGGGGTCCATAAAAATTTCATAGAAATTGAGACTGGAATCGGGCACGTCTTCGTAAAGCACCAGTGTGTCCAGAGCCCCCACCAGCAATTGCGGCGGCGAATTGAAGACCCGTACATATTCCATCGCCACCACCGGCGAATCATTATTCACAGTTGTGACCATTTTACTGAGATAAAAACCGGGTTGTGTAAAAGTCCGGGTTACCGAATTTTCTGTGCCGTCATCTATACCGTCATTATCAATATCCCATATTCGATGTGACCGCTCTGTAGTATCGGCATAAGTGATTTCCAATGGTGTGCCGCCCTGATTCGCTGATATCGTAAAATCAACAGCGTAGTCCTGCGGTGTTCCGGAAAATTCCACCGCGCCGATATCAATATTGTCGATCATTCTTTCATTGCCGAAAAAATCCGTGCCGCTTAAATCCAGCCCGCTGGTGTCGGCAGTACCGGCATTGACCAGGGGCGACCAGGCATAAGGAGAGTAATCCGCTGTATTCAGCTGGGGAAAAGCAGAAATATTTTCAGTCCAATCAATTTGCTCATTGTCAGCCCGACGATAACTTTCTTTAACATTTGATTTTGTAATCGTGATATTTTCCGATTGATCGGTAATGACCTGATTGTATCCGGAATTCCAGAGAATTGAATTGATGATCTGAACATCATTGGTTTTTTCAATATTGACGGCCGCATATTCCGGACTTTCATAGTGATTGTCAAAAATAGTGGAATTGATGATACGGGTATCATTGCCCATGACCCGAAGGCTGCCCCAACTATTGCCCTTGTTATTGGCGATGATGGAATTGCGCATTTCCAGGCTGCCGGAGAAACTATTGATGCCCTGAGCCATGGTTTTCAATGCCATGGCAGGTAAAATATTGGTATTTTCAATCAAGACTCTGTTCAATTTCAAACCGGATTTGGAATTAAAAATGGCAGCCCCGTAATTATTAATGACCGAAACATCAGTCAGGGAAGCATTCACCTGGTTGATAAAGGTAAGCACATTATTGTTCTTTACATATTCTATCCGGCAATGATTGAGTTCCACGGCGGCTGTTTGGTCACCCTTGTCCTGGGCGAAAATTCCTTTCCACCCGCCGGCATCGAGATCGTCCAAATCAGCAAATCCGGTAGTATCACGAATTGTCATTACAACCGGTTCTTCAGCGGTGCCATTGGCAATCAACCTGCCAAAAATCTTTAACTGGTACATATCATCGAATTCCAGTCGTGTTCCCGGCGCCAGGGTCAGTGTTACAGTCTCAGCAACCGTCACATTGTCCAGCACACGGACAGTATCCTGAAGAATCCGGTCGGCATCCAGGGGGCCGTGTATTTCATCAGCAGCCGTGACTGTGATAAAATTGTAATAGGTTTTCGGCCTGAGCTGGTTTCCGCTGGTGTCTGTAACGGTTAAAGTTACATCATATACACCATCTTCCATGTAAGTGTGAACCGGATTCTGAGCATGGCTTGAATCTCCGTCACCAAATTCCCAGTGCCAGAAATCAATCTCGCCGTTGGATTGATCTTCAAAGGCCACTTCCAGAGGTTCAACGCCAACGGTCGGCATTGCGGCAAATTTCGCAGTGGCGCCTTTGGGTTCGATATCAATAATCGCGGTATTGTAGTAATTAAAATCACTTGAAGCGTCAGGTGTCAGATCGTCAACCAAAAACCAGCCATTACTAAAGCCACTCCAGCCCCAGTTAATACTAAAGTAGTTCTTACCTTCATAATTCCAATACCCGTTTAAAAGAAAAGCATGTCCGCCGGAACCATCTTCAGAAGCACCGGAATAATAGACCGGGCTTTCTTCATACATTTCATTTTTTAAAATCCCGATCCAGTTTTCAGCAGAATAGCTGTTTTTGCGGATATGCTTAATGTCATCAGAATACCCGAAATATTGAGTCATGGCAAAAGGAACATCATGAGAAAATGCACCGGACCCTTCCGGCCCAAAATACATCTCAACCGCAACAGCACAATGGTATATTAACTGCGCCACTTCATTATTCAACGAATCGGCATGCCAGTCATAATGCCGGTCCATGATGTTATCCCAATTATAGGTGGTGTCAAAATTCGCATAAAGATCACCATAATCCGTATGATTATAGCTGTGTTCGCTATTTCCCTGTTCCGGATACTGCCAGTAATTCATGATCTGAGACATGGCAATAGCCACACAACCAGCCAGGGCGTGGCCGCCGGGCCCGTCTTCATCTTCGGGGCAATAATTATTATAGGGCACCCCCTGTCCCCATTTCGAAGTTATAAAAGGACCGACCTTATCTTCTGTTTTTTTCTCAAGGGAAGGACGGGGATTTTCAATTGCCTGCCAGTATTCAATTGTGGCATCATTGCTGATCTTATGCTCAACAATATACTTGATCTCCCGTTTGTAATCCTCCATAAATTTTTGCAGGGAAGGATTAGCCATGTCAAAATCAAACCGGTCGGTTTCCGAGAAACCCAGCACCGGATAAGCTGCATCATTACCAGAGACGATCACAAAACCGCCACCTTCAAAATTGAATACATAATAGGCCGGATAGCCGT
>CAYYMT010000027.1:25883-37042 GCA_964472715.1 uncultured bacterium
AATGTTTAGCAGTTTTTTTGTTCCTGCCTACGAGCTTATTTCTGCAAATCCCTATAAAAATAGTCGGGTTTATATTGCAATCACGTCAGAGGTCTATAAATTTGCAAAATAAATATCCAAAGGCTGATAAAATAAAATCAAGGAACGCGGACTTTTAAAAATCAGGCTTAGACTGACCAGTCCGCAATATGATGTTTATGATATTGTTTGCGGACTGGAAGTCCGCGTTCCATCTATTCCCAAAGATATACCAAAATAGTGGACATTTATTTTGCAACCCCTATATAAAAATTTGCGACTATAAAAAAGCCGATTGCCTTCTGACAATCGGCTTTTAATATTCTTAAACCATAATTTATTTAATGAATAACATCTTTTTAGTCATGATTCTGTCATCAGTCTGCAATTGATAAAAATAGACACCGGAGGAAACTTTCAGTCCCTGGTCATTGGTCGCATTCCAAACCGAGCGATAGACGCCCTGGGTTTTAACGCTGTTGCTCAGGGTTCTCACCAGTTTTCCATTGATATCATAGATCTTCAGTGAAACCATGCTTTTGTGAGGAATCGCGAATTCAATCTGGGTTACGGGATTGAAGGGATTCGGATAATTCTGGTTCAGTCTGAATTCAGTTGCCAGCTGATTATCATCATCAACCGCAGTAGTTATATTCAGAATATTGCCAATCAGAGTTTCGAATTCACTGAACTGTTCCGCCGCGATCACTTCCGGCAGGAAAGCCACATAAAGCGCTTTATAATTATCCGTTACATTTGCAACCGCCATAGACTCATTGCTTTCAGCGCCGGTAAAAACAGTCATTGAACTTTCAGCATCATTGGGATAGACATAATCCCCCCAATTGGTGGCGCCCAGAATACTGTATTGTAATGGTCCATAGGTCGTGCCTTCTACAAAATTACCGGTTAACGGATGGTCCGTCACGCCATTGAATTCAGTATCGGCAATCGATTCTGTCTGGTCATTGGCGGGATCATTGATCACACGGCCGATACCAAAATAATCATAGGCAAAATCCCCTTCAGCAAGGGTCACTTCTTCACCATATTCTCCCTTAGTGATATCATTGGCAAAAAACCAGTCGCAATCAAAGAGCGCGACATCACCGCCATTATCCATGAATTCACCAAACCCATAGAGATCCTCTTCCTGGCCGATGGGTACCACAGTGGTTCCAAAACCGGTCACAAAGACCACATCAAAGCCGGCATTGACAACCGAGCGATGTAAGCCGTTTTCTTCTTCCATGATCCAGTAAAGGGTTTTTTCATCATCCAGCACTTCTTTGAAAAGGGAATCATTACTAAAAGTGCCCTCGCGAATCACAAGAATGCTCTTGCCGGCCGGCGATTCTTTGATAACATATTCATTGTAATTGTCACTGCTCCAATTCGATAGTCCGCCATCATCTGTAGCTTTGATTGCGTAAAAGACAGTATCGCCCACGGATGCCGTCAGCGTACCTTCGTATTCATCGCCATTACCGGTGGCGGTCATTTCTTCATATTGTACATCGCCATTATCACCGATTTTGTACTGGATCTCAGCGGTAAAGTTTTCACTGTCCAGGTCATAGATATCGGCTCTGATCGTGGCGGATTCTGAAAAAATATTGGAGAGTTCTGTGGCATTTTCAATGAAGGGCGGGACTGCTTCATACTCTACGACGATTGCCATCATATGGGCAGTATAGATTCTGGAATCGCTGTTGCCCCAGTAGTAATAGGTACCGGAAGGCTGTCCCTGGCTCATTAATGTAGACCAGGCTTTAATCGGAAAATCATGGCCACCGGCATCCATCATTGTGTAAGGGCCATTGGCGTCATTGATACGATAGCCCACAAAACAATCCAAAGAGTCCCCGGAAAGTCTTGGGTTTACTGCCGGATAGGCGGTTTCCATATCCAGAATATTATAGGTTGGGTCCCAATATCCATTATCGTCAAACTGCTCTCCCGGAATAATGCCGGTACACTCCAGTGTGGTTGACCAGGGCAGGATCGGGTCTGAGCCCGGTACCGAATTATCAGGATTATTGAATTCCGGAAAATTATAATAACCACTGCCATCTTCATCATAGAAAATACTGGGTGCCCAGACCATGAATTCCGCTTCCCCATCTGTTGATGTCTGCAGCATGATCTGTTTGATTTTTCCCGGTGCCAGCAGGTTGAATTCCGAGATTACTGTATCGCCCTGCATTTGATAATCGCCGAGTCCGGGGTCATAATCACCTTCGCTGGCGGGTATGGAAAAATTGTGTAGGGTATCGATTACCGTAATGTTGGTTTTTTTACCCAGTGTAACATTGCCATTTGCAACTGTTCGTAGTTTATGTAAATGACGTCCTGACTTAAAAACCATTTGATTTCCGTCTTTGGAAAGTACTTCGCCCTTGTTCACTTTTCCGAAATCTTTTCCAAAACAGAATACTACTGCAACAATCAAAAGTATTGTAGCAATTTTTTTCAGCATAAAGCCTCCTCTTTTTTATTAATCAAAAACACATATTCTAAAAAATAGTCAATAAAATTCATTTTTCTAAATTAAAAACTGATATCCAGTCCAAACCGGTTGATTCCCTGCAGGTATTCATGGGCTTCCCAGGCATATTTGACCCACAGGCTGTGACTGCCAAAGTAACCGACATTCAGGCCGGCGCCCAGGGTCAGGGATTTCATTGAGCCATTGACATCACGGTAGGAAATATCCGGGTTGAACAACCGTTTCAGGTTGGCATGTCCGGCGGCCAGATAGAGCAGACCGTCATATTTCCAGGTGACGCCCAGCCGGTAAACCTCTTTCAAATCTTTGATCTGCCAGTTTTCCAGAGACATCCCCACCGTCTGGGTTTCCGACAGCGGATATTCCGTCGAAACAGCATAGGAAAAACTAAGTGGCAGCGGATAGGTATCCGAAACATATTCATACTTGACATCCTCTTCTTCAAAGGGATTGTCGGTGATGGATTTGGTGTCCTGCAGGCCTTCTCCGGTATATTGCATATCCGGTCCAAAATTGTGAATGGTAAAAGCAAAACTGAGATTGCCCGGCAGCCCTGTATTATATTTAGCGCCGGCATCGAAAGCAATACCAAAGGCATTGACTTTATCAATATTCTGGGCAATGCCTTTAAAACTGACACCAACTGAAAATTTATTGGTCATTTGCCGGCCGTAAGCAATGCCGAAATTAAAGTCATTGGCCGTGTAATAATGACCGGTGCCGTCGGGTTCATCAACCGTGGTTTCCCGAATATCACCGGACAACAAGCCGGTTCCGTGGATGGAAAAGACACCCATGGCAGTGGGAATCACCAGGGCGATATTTTCATACTTGATGCCGGAGAAATAATCAGCATGGGAAAAGGTGGCGCTGATATTTTTGATGTCATTCAGGCCCGCCGGATTCCAGAAAACCACTTCCGGTGATTCGTTCAGGATGGAACTGGCGCCGCCCAGAGCGGTTCCGTAAACACCGGGAAATATTTTCAAAAACTGGGCGCCGGCGCGTCCCTGGTCTCCGTAAATGGTGGTTGCCATTATCAGAAATAAAAGTAAATATTTAATAAATTTTTTCATAAATAAGCCTCTGTGTTTAAAACCCTTATTTCAATTATGATCCGACCACAATACAGAACTTGCCTGTATAGGTCTTCTTTTTTCCGTCAATTTTTGTTTCCACGTGGTAGATGTAAAGGCCGCTGGTGACTTTCAGGTTATCAAAATTTCGCAGGTTCCAGCTGAGTGTGCCGTGTTCATCGGCTGTTTCATTAGCCTCCACAATATTGTTCTTCTTCAAATGTACCACCAGGTCACCGGCCAGATTAAAAATGCGCACATGCACCGGTTCATCGGTACCGGAGGGCAGATGACGGAAATCCAGATGCTGGGTAAAGCGGTCGGTATCCCAGGCGGCGCGAATGTAATAGGGATTCGGCACCACACGAATATCCTTCAACTGAACATCCTCTTTTTTGGAAAACATATTGGTTGTGGTCAATTCAAACCGGTCACTGGTTCCCAATGGCCGTGATGTAAAGAGATAGAGCGTGTCCTCTTCCGTCGGCGGGGCCAGGGTATCGCTGATGCCCAGGTCTTCATCCTCAAAAACCGCGTTAAACTTCAGATCAAAGGCGGTATTGGCAATGCCGGAATCAGCGCGGGCATCCTCATGCAGAACACGGGCAATATTGTCTTTATTATTGAATTGCCAGTCCACGATGGTGTCGGTGGGTTTGGGAAATTTCGGGTTCCAGGTGCGGCTCTGCAGGTCAAGTGTCCGGTTATAGACTTTCCAGGGTAGGGTCTGGCTAAAATCCGGGCTCACATTTTTTTTGTAATATTCTTCATAAGCCGAGGCGGTGCCTTCTTCCGGGAAAGTGACAAGATAGTCGTAAGGTTCCACTTTTTTCGGTGTGATTTGCGGCATAAAGATATTATCCGGATCTGTGGCTAAACTCCAGGCTGTGGAATCCAGGTCCAGCTTCGGTGATACCGGCGCTACCAGAAAACCGTGGCTGAGTGTATCGCCGTTAGTGGCTTCGTTGACTTCGTAAATATAACTGAGATAGGCGGCATTGCCATTAAATTTCATAGCGCCGGTTCTCTCCTTAGTCGCCTGGTCTTTCAGAATAATATTAATGCACTGGTAATTGGCTTTTGCACTGAGGTTGCCTGTTAAATTTGTACCGTCGGCAGACTTCACTGTAATTTTTCCCGTCCCGTAATTAATGGCACCCACCAGATTGCCATTGCCGCGCAGCACGCCCAGACTGTCGTCTTCCAGCACTTCATTGCGGGAGCCGCTGAAATCTAGTGTCACACTGCCGGGAAGGATGGTAGAATTGTTCAGTTCAATCACCCAATGGCTGCTGTCCGGCGCATTGCCCACATCCTGGTTGTTGATACTTTCCGGCACAATGTCCTTGTCAATGACAATTCCGTAATCAGCAATATCGGAAATATTATTGACCGGGTTATTCTGAAAAAAGCGGAATTCATAGCTGTGTCCATTGATCAGTTCATAATTACTGATGCCTTTCAGAATCTTTCCGGTGGTGTTCCCGTCGCCGGTATAGACGGCTGTGGACAGGTTGGGTTTGCCTTCATATTCCAGACCGATATGTTGTGGCATCACACTGGTGATATTCTGATATTTACTGCTTTCCAGGGAAGGAATATTTTTCGTCGGATTTCCCTGGTCATAGGAGGTCACCGCGTAATAATAGGTCATGCCATCGGTAAGGTCTTCATCTTTGTAGGAATAGGCAAGTCCGGTCTGATCACCGATATCATCGGCTTTATAGGTTTTGATTTCAAAAACATCGCCATCTTCCGGCGCCAGGACCTGCTGGTCTTTTTCCGTTTCCGTAATCACACCGTCATTATCCAAATCCTGATATTCACCGTCCTGAATTTTGATATAAATGCCATTGAAATAGATGCGCACGCCGGATACATAGATCGGGCCGTAGGATTTGGCAAACCTGCCGTCATAAACCGTATACCCGGCGCCTTCACTTAGGGCATCCAGATTATAGGGTAATGATTGTCCTTTCGTCGCGTCATACACCAATACACAGAGTGTATCCACCGGTTTTCCATTGATGTCCAGGGTTTTTTCACGAAATTCAATATTGTAGGTGGCTTCCTTAAAAATATCTTCGATGGTATCATAGTCATAGCTGTTTTCGATGTCGTCATCGCTAAGTACTTTATCCAGAGTTGCTTCCACATTGGAATTTCCGATCTTGTACTGAATTGACGCGTCATACTGAGTGGAATCATCTTTCAGGTCATATTCCGCCAGCAATTCCCATTCATTCTGCAATCCCGTGGTACTGCGATAAACACGGTAACCGGCAAAATCTTCCAAACCGGTGTAGGGATCAATGGTATTCTCCGGCGAGTCATCCCATGAGAGATAAATAGTATTGTGGGCCGGCTGAGCTGTCAATACCGGGCTGGGTGGCGCTTCCGGGCCAATATATCCGTTTTCGTATTTTTTTATGGCATCCCGGGTGTTGTTTTTCAGGTCATTCAGTGATTCACCGGCGACAATGGCGATGGTCACATTGATCTCTTCACCGGGTTGTAATTCTACAAATGGTCCGGAACTGGTCAGCTGACGCACGTCCTGGGCTTCTTCATAAACTTCAAAGGTATCCTGCAGCGCCAATTCAAAATATTTCAAATGATCCACTTCGGAATCATCAACATCACCGCCAAAAGCTTCGCTCTTGCCAAGGTCGGAACGGATCCAGGTCTGAAAACCGGACAGTCCGATCTGTTCCCATTCATCGGATTCATCTTTCAGGCCGTCGCCGTCATTATCAATACCATCATTACCGGTATGAATTTCACCCGCTTCATAATATTTGCGCGGAGTTTCTACGAAAACAGCCCCTACATAACCGGCGGATGTGGCCCAGCCCTGTTCTTCCTTATCGGAATCATAGGAGTAGCCAAGATTGAGTTCCCTGTCAAAACCGATCATATCATCGGTGGCGTCGCCAATATCATTATCCATAAAATATCCCACAAATACATCGTAAAGCGGGAAATCATTCATATTTTTAATTTTATAATTGATGTAAATATAGTCGTCGATGGTCCAGGAATAAGTACGCTGGGTGATGCGAACACCCAGGGGCCGTATATCATAGCCCTGTGACCAGATAAAACTGCCATTCCGTTCTTCGATATAATCGCCTAAAACGGCATAGGTGTCTTCATCCGAGACAATGTCTCCGCGTATATTTCCGTAGCGGTCTTCACGAAGCGGGTCTAATAATATCTGATCAGGATCAAGAAAGGGATTTTTCAGCAATAGTTCATGTCTGCGGCTATTGATGTCCTTATAGTCCAGACGATAGATTGTATCGCGGTCAGAATTGTAATAATCCGCTTCCGTGGGCAGGAAAAAAGACCAGGGGTCCTGGTACTCTTCAATATTTTTATTTTTCTGGCCAAAGAGGAACTCGCCCTTATACTGAGGTTGTTTCTGATCAATGGTGCCACTGATCGACTGATTGGACTGCCATAGCAATGAAACCGTGCTGAGATCAGAATAATAGGAGGCTGTGGAAACCCGCACATTTTTGATTGCTCTTCTGGTTCGCACAAAATTTCCCTGTTCATCAAATACCGAATCAATCACACCCATTTTTTTGTAGGCCTCTTCGCCAATTCCCAGATTATCCAGTTCCAGCAATTTATCGTCAGCGGTATCAAAATGGGGTGACCGTCCGCCAACCCAAAGTCCCGCGCCCCAGACATAAAACTGGTTGGTGCCACGGGGAAATTCGCCGGTACGGCCATTGCCCTGCCCCATTCCTGAAGGGAAGGTACCGTCATATCCGTCCCATCCCGGCGGTGGTTCAAAATATCCGCTCTGACCGGTATTACTGATAGTGTAATCGGTAAAAAAACCCGCACCGATCCAGGAGAGTTGCCACATGGGAGCGGAACCGGCGGTTGCTTTTTCCAGTCCCGGCTTGTAGGCCAGGGGGCGCTCCTGTCCCGGTTTGATCCTCGCCATCAATGATGTCATTAACAACAGGACCATGATCAATAGAATAAGTATCTTTATTTTTGTATTATGCATATATTCAAACTCCATTTCATTTTATTCCGGATTACAGGTGAAATCCGATACCAAAGCGAATTAAACGCGGACTGCCGTAATTGGCAGGATTCTTATAATACTCTTTGCGCAGGGCTATATGGGCATCATAGGCCTCTTCCGCCGATTGAATAGTTTTTCCGGTGCGCGGGTCTTCCTTACCCACATACCAGTTATAAAAAGCCGGTTCATATTTCGGATTAATTCCGGTGTCATCGGGTTTTCCGCTGTATTTGTAGACATCCACTATTTTTTCAATATTCAGCAGATTTCTGACATCCAGGTAAAGGCTGATAAACCCGAGATATTTTTCAAAGCGCATGTCGACAGTAAAATGCCCCGGCATTCGCTTGGAATTGAGTTCCAGGGGATTGCCACGGGAATCAGTCGGCGTATAAGGCCGTCCTGTCCGCAGTAAACTGTAAGCATTGACAAAGGAATTCCGCAAGGGATGAATACCAAATATTTCCGGCCCTTCCTCAATGACATAATACAATTTCGTTCTAAGTTGATGGGTGATATCAAATTCCAGGGGGTACTCCTTGGCCGGTGTCGGACTTTCATCGGACAGAATGTACATATAATAGAATTCCCTTGAAGAACTTCCCGAGCCTTGCGCGTCCAGAAATTCATAGGAAATTTCTCCGCCGATACCTTTGTAATTACGCAGTTTCAGTTTGAATTCCAGTCCTTTGATTGTAGCAAAATCAACCGGTACCATTTCCGTCACTTTGACATAATTATTTTCATACATGGTATTGTAAATACGGGTGGAGAGCCGGTTTGTCTGGTCTTTATAATAGGCGGCGATCTTCAGGCCCACTTCATCGGTGATACGGTGTTTCAGACCGAATTCATAATAGCGGGTTTTTTCCGGTTCAATATCCGGGTTGCCGGCCAGGGGATAACCGGTGCTGAAATCCGCCATGACATTCTGGAAGATCTCACCATACTGCGGTGTCTGGAAAAAGTGACAAAAATTGGCAAACAATGAAGAGCGGTCCGATACGGCAAAGTTAATTCCAAAGCGCGGGCTGAGTTTCATTTTTGCCGTGGCTTTTTTTCTGTCTACCTCACCGTCCCCTTCTGTGCCGTCGGGATTGGTGATGGGGTCAAAATTATCATTATTGGGATCAGGATTGGTGTTCGGGTCATAGCCCTCTTCTTCTTCATCGACCAAACCATCGCTGCCCGGGTCCAAATTCTGAGCGTCAAAAATTGCTTTCGAATGGCTGTGAAAATAATCCCAGCGCAGTCCAAAATTCAAAATCAGGTCTTCATATTCCAGTTTGTTCTGTGCCCAGGCGCCGGCTTTGACCGGTTCCACATTGTAGGCATCATAGTAAGGTTTTTGATTGGCAAACTGGATATCGGTATAATCCATATTGGTGCTGGATATTTCAAAACCGGTATTAACGGAATTATAAAGGTTCCATTGAGAATTCAATAAAAATTTCATTTTGCGGCGGGAAATTGACTGGTCATGATATCGCGGTCGGCCCGGCCCGTAGGTAAAGACATTAAACAGATCGCGGTCACGCCCCCAACCGGTATGCATGTCGCCATTGTAACCCATCAGGATATTTTCATCCTTTTTATCCTCGGTCATGTAGTGGTAATCATTGTACTCATCAATATCAAAAATCTGCTGATGGACAGTGTGGTCGTTGGGATCGTAATTTTCGGCGTATTCCGGTAATTGCGAAGGAATATAATACCAGTTGGCGTCATGGTAGCGGGCATTCAGGGCATTCATTTTATTCTCATTGCTGGTCCAACTGCCGTCCAGAACATTGTAATAACCGCGATTGGCGTAGTACAAATAAAAGGCCTGGGTTTCCAGATCCGATTCTCCCAGGGGAGTTCCGTCCGGGGCTTTGTAATTTTCGCGAATTGCCGCGCTGCCGTTGGGTTTGATCAGGTCCGACCATTCCCGGGTTTTGGGATCATACCAGCCATTACCGGCGGCATCATTGACCCAGTCCAGGGTTTTACTGAGATATTTAAATTCATTGTATTTCCGGCCTTCACCGGAGGCGAATTTTTCGTAACGATTATAATAGGAGAGGAGTAATGACCAGGCGGTATTTTGAGAAAGTGTGCCCGATAGTTTCAAACTGGCGCGATTGTGTCCTTCATCCATGGTATAATAAGACTGCAACCAATCCCCGCGGGAAATACTGTGGTTGTAAATATCGGAATTTTCACGGCCTATATCTGTACTGAGTTCCACTTTAAAATTCAGGTTCTTCGGGCGATAGACAAATTTACCAATGCCTTCAAACCGTTCATTGCCATTATGCGATTTTTCCACTATGGAAGGTCTGCGGTCATCGGACTTTTTATTCGTGGCGGAGACAAAATATGTCAATCGACCTTTTGTAAAGGGAATCGGGCCATTGATACTGAAATACTGTTTACGATAACCAAAATCCACACCTTCATCAACCATGGCCGGAAGATTATCCCCTTCATAGCGATAGGCCAGAGAAAGTCGATCCTGTCGTCCTTCCTTGATGATAATATCGACGATGCCTGACATGACATCACCATACTCAGCATCCATTCCACTGAGTTTGATCTTAACCTGTTGAATGGAATATTTATCAATATCCAAAGAGGCGTAATTGTCCACGGGATCATTGATCTTGACACCATCGACGTAATAGGCCACTTCACCACTGCGGCCGCCACGCATGTGGATTCCCTGGTCCCGTCCTCCTTCGGTTTCCACAACACCGGCGGTATTGGCCAGCAGTCCCTGGACATTGGATACCGGCAGGCTCGTGATTTCCTGAGTCGACAATTTTTCTTCACTGGCGGCTTCTTTGACATCAACCACTTGCCGGCGCGCTTCCGCCACCACCTCAACGGTCTCTCCCTGCAAACTCCCCGGTTGTAATTCAATATCCAAATTAACCGACTGGCCGGGAAAAACTTCAACCTCTTGTATATTTTTGGTTCTGTATCCCATATAAGTTACCAGCACAGAATAAGAGCCGGCGGAAAGATTGGGAATAACAAACTGGCCGTTGTTATTTGTTGCCGCACCAATATTGGAGTCTTCAATAATGACATTGGCGCCAACCAGTGATGTGCCGGTCTGAGCATCCGTCACCACACCTCTGATCTTACCGGTTGTACTGGAAGACTGTGGGTAAAGTGAAACAACAACCGTAAAAAAAATGACAAAATACCTAATTGTCTTCACATAAACTCCTTTTGTTATTTTGTGAAACCTTTCATCGTCTTTTGTGGGGAGGGAAAATTAATAAATATAATTGGCGATTAAACCTTACCTCATCTCAAACTCCCTAACAGGCAAAATAATTTATGTGATTAAAAAAAACAAACTAAATTTTTACCTTTTTTTTATTGACATTTTATATGTAATTGTCAGGAAATAGGCAAAGTAAAAAAATTCTCCAACGGAGAATCATAGCCTAACACAGGGTAAAGCGAAGCGCAACCCTGTGAACCAACCCTGACTGTGGAAATTCCCTGAAGGGGA
>CAYYMT010000028.1:0-23643 GCA_964472715.1 uncultured bacterium
CATGCTGATCCGGATTCTGAACACGGGGATGCTAATGGAGATGGGACGGTTGATGATCGTGAAGATGAATTTATTGAAATTTATAACAATTCTGCTGATGCTGTTGACATTTCAGCCTGGGAGATACACGATAATACAGGTGAACGTCATACTTTTGAAGCCAATACCACACTAAATTCATTTTCCTGCATTGTTGTATTTGGAGACGGTGATCCAACGGGTGATTTTGGCGGCGCACAAATTCAAACTTCTTACTTGGGTTTAAATAATGACGGTGATGTAATAACCATTTTTGATAATTTAGATAACGAAATAACTTCAGTGACCTATGGAAGTAATGGTGGGGATAATCAGTCCTTAACAAGAAACCCGGACATCACTGGTGATTTTGTTAAGCATTCAACTATTGATCCGGATTTATTATTTTCTCCCGGCAAAACAAATGATGGCGACCAATCCCTTCCCGTCACCCTCTCCTCCTTCACCGCCATCTGTCAGCAGTCGGGTGTAATTCTTCAGTGGACAACCGAGAGTGAAATGAACAATATGGGATTTAACCTCTACAAAGGAGAAAGCGAAAAGGGTGAATTCCAAAAAATCAATGCGTCAATAATACCCGGCGCCGGCAATTCTTCGACCCAAAACAATTATTCCTTTACTGATACCCAAGTCCTTCCGGGGCATCTCTATTATTACCAACTTGAAGATGTCACTTACTCCAATCAGACAAAGAAGCATGACAAAATTTCCATTATAATTCCCGAAAACAAAAATATCGCCCTTGACAATTATCAATTATTCCCGGCCTATCCCAATCCCTGTAATCCCTCTACAACGATCAAATTCTATTTACCCGGCAACAGCACAGTCAGCCTGGGTATTTATGATCTAAAGGGAAACCTGGTCAAACCCTTAACCAATAAAACTCTGCAGCAGGGATTTCATAGCTACCAATGGAAGGGTAAAAACAATGATGATTTGCCGGTTTCCAACGGCATTTATCTCTATCGTATAATGACGGCAGATGGATTTACCAAAACCAGCAAGATCATTTTATTAAAATGAGCATAATAGGAATTGTTATTTTAATCACACTTGCATAGCGCCAAATATAGTTGTAGTATTATAAAAAATGAGATTGTAAAAAATGCGAAAAAGTTTAATCACCATTATTGTTTTTGTCTCTTTATTATTGGGACATAATCCGGAGTATGTTGATAGTCTGGAAAATGAACTCCGCCGTAGTGAGGGGCCGGAAAAAATTGATAATTTGTTATTAATGGCCAATCACTACTATCACCATGATCCCGCCAGAAGTATAGAAATCGCACAAAAAGCGAAATCCATTTCCCATGACCATGATAATTATAAACTGGGTGAATTATATTTATTGATGGAGTTGTGTCACAGCAAGGCCACCCGCTTTGACAGTAGTCTGTATTACAGTCAAAAAGCCCTTGATTTTTATATTGAAAAACAGGATACCACCGGGATTACCAGAGCAATGAATTCCATCGGCATCCACTATAATGATACCAATGAGCCTCAAAAAGCCCGCCAATATTATGAAAAAGTACGCGATCTTGCCGAAGCAAAAAATATGAATAATTACCTCGGTGCCGCTTATATTAATCTGGGAATTTTAGATTTTCATGCAGGTAAATTTTCAAAAGCCCTGAAACAGTATCTGCTGGCTCTCAATATCGACCAGAAAGAGAGCAATGAATTCAGATTGGTTAATACCTACGTCAATCTTGGTTCCTTATTTTTAACCACTAATAACTATGAAAAATCCTCTGAATATTTTTTTAAAGGAATGGAATTAGCCGAAAGAAATGATGACAATAATCATTTATGGTATATTTATCATAATCTGGGGTTTTTGTATGAAAAAAAAGAAAACTATCCAAGAGCGATCGAGTATGCTGATAAGTCAATGGAAATAGCGGAAATTACCAATGATAATTTAACCAGAACCTATTCTGTATTATCAAAAATAGAGTTTCTTATCAAAGCAAATGAGTTTAATGACCTTGACAGCCTCTTCAAAGTTGCGAACCTGAATATTGAAAAAATTGATTATCCTGATGCTATCGCCTATAAACTCGGGCTCCAGCGGGATTATGCGATGAAACAAAAAAAATATGAGCAGGCACTGGACTATCATAACCAATCCGTCGCAATCATGGATAGCATTACCTATCCGCCAGATTTAAGAATTTCAGACATAATCAAAAAAGCAAAAATTTTGGCCAACTTAGGTAAGCCCGGTCAGGCCATCACTCTGCTAAAAAATATTCTCACAGAAACCGATGAACTTAATTTGCTCGACCTCAAAGTTGATGTTTATGAAACCCTTTATAAAATCTACGAAGACCAGCAGGATATTGAGAAGGCCTATGCCAACCTCAAGCACTATACAGAATACCAGGATGAAATGGTTGCTAAACAGAGAATATCCCATATCGAAGAACTGGAGATCATACATAATATTAAAAACCAGCAACAAGAAACAGAATTACTAAAAAAAGAAAAATTAATTGCCGAATCAAAATTAAAGACCCAAAAAACGATCATCACCGCCTTTGTTTTTATTTTTATTCTTATTGCAGCTATTGTCATAATTAATATCATTTCCATCATCACCAAACGTAAAATCAATAAAAAACTGCAAAAGCAAAACAGAACAATCCAACGACAAAAAGAGGAACTGGAAAAGACAATCGCTTCCAAAGACCGGCTTTATGCAATAATCGGCCATGACCTCTATAATGCGCATTCCAATATTTCAAGTTTTATCAATGTGCTGAACCGGTCAATGGAAAAAATCGACCGCCAATTCCTGAAAAAATTAACCAAAGAGTTAGAGCAGATCAACAGCAATTCACTAAATTTGCTGGATACACTTATGGAGTGGGGAAGGATACAGACCAAGAAAACAAATTATTCACCGGTTAATTTTAATCTTAAGGCCATGGTTTATAACAACCTGCTCCTTTTTAATAAAAATATTGAAGAGAAAACCCTGCAAATAGATAATTTTGTTGGCAATCGCACGGAAGTCTATGCCGATAAAAACATGGTTGCCACAGTCTTAAGAAATGTTTTATCCAATGCCATCAAGTTCACACCGGTCGAGGGAACCATTGAAATCAATGATGCCCGGGATGATCAATATATTTATATTAATGTCATTGATAATGGCGTCGGAATGTCAAAAAATCTGCAGGAAAAGCTGTTTAAAATAGAAGAGATCATTTCCACACGCGGTACATCAGGTGAAAAAGGCCATGGTCTCGGACTGATCATTTGTAAGGAGCTCATCGACCTGCATAAAGGCGATATAATTGTTAAAAGCGCACCGGGAAAAGGCACGACTGTTACTATTAAATTACTGATCCGGGAACCTGACTACTAATCATCAAAGATCATTTTTTGTAATCACTTTGACGATATCATAGGCCGGTTCTTCATAGGGATGGGCTTTCAGTAAGGCCTCCACAACCGCCGTGACGAATTGCTCTGAGCAAACCATTTCCACTTTATATTCCTGAAGCTGCTCTGTTTTACCCTGCTTCCCAATAGCCGGATTGCTATTTTCCATGGGTAAAAACTGGCCGGTTCCCGGCACTTGCCAGCAGCATTTTTCATAATTGCCGATTTTCCCGGCGCCGGCGGCAAAAAGAGCCTCCTTGACTTCCTCAAGATTTTCTTCCGGTACATAAAAATTCAATCTGTACATCTCTTCCCCTTATTTATCAATTCAAAATTACAATACTTCTCTGTTGACAAATTAGATTTTTTCTACAAATTGTTCAAAAAATTCTGTAGTTTTAATATTAAATACAAACTGCCCATAAGGAGAAAAAATGTTACCAAGACAAAATCCCACCGTTACAAATGCATGGAAAGAGTTAAGCAACCATTTTGACGACATAAAAGAAAAGCATATGCGCCAACTCTTCCGACAAGAGAAGGACAGGGCTTTCAAATTTTCAATAAATTTTAATGATATCCACCTGGACTATTCAAAAAATATTATTACCGAAGAAACAATGGATTTACTGATCAAATTGGCCAGGGATTGCGGATTAAGCCAGGCCATTACCGAGATGTATGCCGGCAATAAAATCAATGAAACAGAAAATCGCGCCGTCTATCATATTGCCCTTCGCAACCTGAATGACAAACCCATGTATGTGGATAATCATGATGTGATGCCGGAAGTCAAAAAAGTTCTGGCACAAATGAAGCGGTTTTCAGAATCCGTCATTTCCGGTGATTGGCATGGCTATACCGGCAAAGCGATCACGGATATTGTGAATATCGGCATCGGTGGTTCCGACTTAGGCCCGGTTATGGTGACGGAAACGCTGAAACCCTATAAAATTCCCCATATAGATACACATTATGTATCCAATGTCGATGGTACCCACATTGCCGAAACACTAAAAAAAATCAATCCCGAGACAACGCTTTTCATCATTGCTTCCAAGACCTTCACTACCCAGGAAACCATGACCAATGCCCATACGGCCCGGAATTGGTTTTTGGAAAGCGCCAAAGATGAAAGCCATATTCCCAAACATTTCGTGGCCCTGTCAACCAGTGAAGAAAAGGTCAGGGAGTTTGGTATCGCGCCGGAAAATATATTCAGCTTCTGGGACTGGGTTGGCGGCCGCTACTCTCTGTGGTCAGCAATTGGTCTTTCCATCGCCTGTACAATCGGTTATGAAAATTTTGAAAATCTTCTCAAAGGCGCTCACCAGATGGATGAGCATTTCCGCACCATGGATTTTAAACGGAACATGCCGGTGATCCTGGCTCTGCTGGGCGTGTGGTATAATAATTTTTGGGGCGCTGAATCCCATTGCATTTTGCCTTACGATCAATATATGCATCGCTTTCCCGCTTATTTTCAGCAAGGTGATATGGAATCCAATGGCAAGTGCATAGACCGTAATGGCCGTGAAGTTTCTTATCAGACCGGCCCTATTATCTGGGGCGAACCCGGTACCAATGGCCAGCATGCATTTTATCAATTAATTCATCAGGGTACGAAATTAATTCCCTGTGATTTTATCGCGCCGGCAATTTCCCATAATGCCATCGGTGACCATCACAGAAAATTATTGTCCAATTTCTTTGCCCAGACAGAAGCATTGATGAATGGAAAAACTGAGAAAAAGGTGGTAGAGGAATTACAAAAAGAGGGGAAATCTGACCGGGAAATCGAAAAATTGAAAAATTTTAAAGTTTTTGAAGGCAATAAGCCCACAAACTCTATTCTGGTAAAAAAAATCACACCGGAAGTTTTAGGGAGTTTGATCGCAATGTACGAACATAAAATATTTGTCCAGGGCATTATCTGGAATATATTTAGTTTTGATCAATGGGGTGTGGAATTGGGAAAACAATTAGCAAAAAAAATCCTGCCTGAACTGGATAATGATGAAATAGTTTCATCTCATGATGAGTCAACCAATAATTTGATCAATCTATATAAAAAAATGCGAAAGTGAGGATTTATTATGACAAAAATATTAGTACCCCTCGCCGAAGGGCTTGAGGAAATCGAAGCGATTTCCATTATCGATATTCTAAGGCGCGGAGGCGCTGAAGTAACAACAGCAGGATTGGAAGCGCTGGAAATTAGAGGTTCCCATAATATTGTGATCAAGGCCGACGAAATCCTGGCGAACCTTGAGCATGACAATTTTGATGGCATTGTCCTGCCCGGCGGAATGCCCGGCACCCTCAATCTCAAGAATGATACGCGTCTCAAAACAATGATCCAAAAAATGAATAACGCGGGAAAACTGATTGCCGCCATCTGCGCCGCTCCAATGGTGCTTTTTGAAGCCGGTGCCCTGAAATACAAAAAATTCACTATCCATCCCGCCGAAAAAGATAAAGTAAAATACATTCCGGAAAATCAACAGGTTGTGGAAGATGGCAATCTGATTACCGGCCAGGCATCCGGTGCCGCCGTTTTATTCGCGCTTACTTTGGTAAAAAAACTCTTTGGAAAAGAAAAAATGGATGCCGTTAATAGAGGAGTACTCTATAAATTATAGAGCAGGTCAGACTACTCCATTGCAATGAATGCAGACTGGTAATTATTCCGCCAGATAGCGTCTTCGCCGTTTACTTTTTGTGATCAGTTTGATTTTAAACTTAAACCCATATTCTCTGAAAATATCCTGACATTTTTTCAGGGATTCTTTGGAGCGGACAACAATATTGCCTTCAACCAACTCGTTTTTCCAGGTAGTTACGGATAATTTTTCCAATTCCCTTAAAAATCTTTCTTCCAGGATACTCTGTGCCGATTCCAGCAAAAAGGCACGGCATTTTTTATTCTTTTTAATAATGATCAAATCGGGAATAAGACCATTCCAGTTTGGGGGATAATCAGGAAATCTCCGGCTATGTTTGGTATAGATATCATAATTGCGTTTTGAATAAATGGTGATCAGATGGTTCAATAAGTTTTTTTGATCATATTTTGTCCGTGTTTGCTCTATATTTTTATTCAGCAAATTCAATATTCGGGCGTATAACACGTTTAGATCAAAGGGCTTAAGCACATAATCATCAGCCCCTGATGTCAGTCCCTTGACCTGAGAGTTTACACCGTCTTCACCTGTCAGCATGATGACAGGAATGGAAGCGGTCAGTGCATTACTTCGAATGATTCGTAAGATATCAAATCCATCAGCATCCGGAAGATTCACGTCCAATACCACCAGACTCGGTTCAAATTTTGAAATTTGTTCCAGGACATTTTTTCCATCATTGTTAGTCATCACTTCAAAATCATGGTTCTTTAAAAAATCCTGAAGCAATTCCAGTAATTCAGCGTCATCGTCCAAAAGAAATATTTTATTCATGAATGCCTCTCCATAGTCAATTAAAGTTATCGGCAATATTGTCAAAAATTTAACAAAAAATGAGAATAATTTGAACTTTTTACTATTTATGCGAACTTTTTTTCCATACTATGCCAAAATTTCCTAGCAATATAATAGTAAAATTGCAACAAAAATGTAGTCTCGACGAGAAAAAATACCAAGCCACATAAACATTTTCTTTGGCATAAATATTGTAACTATAAATACTGCCTTTTGATAATAAGAAAAAAAATCCCCTCCCCTTCCCCGGATGTGCCGTAATATCCCTCACTATCCCCTCTTTAATTCGGGGAAGGCTATTTCATTAACAGTTGCGTTAAAAAAGGTCACTTCCCCAGTGACCTTTTTTATTTACCTTTTTTATCTGCTCAGAATTTCATAGTTTGGCCGAATATCAATCGGTAGTTCCTCCAGGTCTTCAATAATTTTTTCCATCAATGGTGTCATAACAGAATATTTGCCAATCAATTTTTTAGCGGTTTGATAATCACCTTCTGCTTCAATAATCAGCACTTTGTTCGCCAGGTCTTTTATCACTGGTTCAATTTTCTCAGGGTCAACATTTAATTTCTCGTTTTCATCGACATAAAACGCTCCTTTATCCAGTAAGTAATTGAACTGAATCGCGACACCGCCGCCATGAGCCTCATTAATTCCAAATCGAATAGAACGGAACATACCCCCCAAATAACTGGCATAAGCCGCATAACGATCCTCATCAAAAACTCCCTTTTCCATCATGTAGAGATAATTATAAAGCCCCAGAACATCGGCTTTGCATTCCTCAATCACGGAATAAACCTCCTTTAATTCCCTGGCAACAGTGGTTTCCGTGCCGTCTGCCAAAGTCAGAGTGCCGGGGCCCAGGCCATGACTGATTTCATGCATTAGAATATGATTGAAATAGCAATCAAAACTGACCTTTTCCAAAGGCCGCGATGCGAGTATTTTCTCAGCAATGGGAACTAATATCTTATTGAATTTTGCTTCCGTAATATTTTTCAGCATAACTTTTTTTGAGCCTTTGGCTTCGCGCACCCGTTCATCATTAGGCAGGTTGAAAGCCGCTGTCTGAATACCTGCTTTTGTATCACCCGCCGTATAGATTTCCTGGACAACTTTAACCGGAGAAGATGAGCCGCGATCAAAATTTTTATACCCATCGGGAATCGGCAAATTATCTTCCATATCATCCAGATATTTGGACGCGGCTTCCAGTTTTCGGCTGGCATCCAGGTCAACGATACATAAAAATAACTCGTAAGCTGCTTTATAGTTGAACAACTGATCTTCATATACCTCATACGGGCCGACCACGACCTCAATTTTTCCGTCCAGATCCATCCAGGCCATATCACTTTCATAATAATCATCAGTCAACAGGTCTGCGGACCTCTGATTGAGATAGGCCTTGAGATTGTTATTGTCCGCCATTTCTGCGGCTTCTTTTAGTAGGGCGCTGAGTTTCAGGACTAATTGCCGGTAATACTCATGGTATTTAACGGCTGTTAATTCTCCATTTTTTCGATCAATAATTGTAAAAGTGTCTTCAAATAGCTTCCGGTCGTCGGGATTTTTTCTCAGATGTTCTTCAAATTCACTTTTTGTCATATCGACGGGATAGAATCCGGCGCCGGCGGGTTTTTCTTCCGAATTTAAAAAGGGTTCATTATGCTCCAGCCGGTTCCAGCTGCCAAACATAATATCAAACATTTCCAGATATAATGCTTTATTTGAATCTTTCATATCCACCAATTCCCGGCGAATTTCAGGATTGTCCCGGTCAACTTGCATAAGAAATAATTGATCAATGATTTTTCCGGCTTCTACCAGTTTTATGATCACTTGCTTTTCACTTTCAGTCAGTTCCGATAGGTCGGCCTGTATATCTACAGGAGCCAGCTTTTCCAGTTCATTTTCAATATAATCAACCGGTGCTTTTGTTTTGATCATAGGTTCTCCACATTCAAAGAGTAAAATTGATATCACAACAATTACCAAATAGGCGACTATTTTTTTCTGTTTCATCTCTATTCCTCCAGCAATAAAATTCACAGCCACTACCTCACAATAATTTGTCAATGATATTAACTGAAATCACTCTAAATATCAACAAAAACCTCATTTTTGCCGATCAGGAAGCATATCCTTTTGTTAATTATGCCAAAAAAACAGATTAATCCCAGCTTCCTACTTTGTATTGATAGTTGTTAAAAATATGAGTATATTCCTGACGAAATGTCAGATTTTAAATTAAATACCAATTACCAGGCAACCGGGGATCAGCCAAAGGCTATCAATGAGCTGACCAAAGGGTTGAACGCCGGCGAAAAATTTCAGACACTGATGGGCATTACCGGCAGTGGCAAGACCTTTACTATGGCGAATGTGATTCAGGCGGTCAAAAAGCCTACCCTGGTGATCAGCCATAATAAAACACTGGCTGCGCAGCTCTATGGAGAATTCAAAAAACTATTCCCGGAAAATGCGGTTGAGTATTTTATCAGCTTTTACGACTATTATCAGCCGGAAGCTTATCTGCCGGTCACCGACACCTATATTGAGAAGGATTCCTCAATCAATGATGAGATTGACCGCTTGCGATTGAAAGCCACCGCCTCCCTGATGAGCCGAAAAGATGTCATTGTGGTTTCCAGTGTTTCCTGTATTTATGGTATTGGATCGCCCACGGAATATGGTAAATTTGTGGTCTCAATTGAAGTTGGCCAGCAGATCGATATTCGGGGAATGTTTTCGCAGTTGGTAGATATATTTTATGCCCGGACGAATCAGACTCTGGAGCGGGGACAGTTTCGCGCCCGTGGCGATGTGATTGATATCTATCCCGCTTATGAAGAGTTTGCCTATCGTGTCGAATTTTTTGGTGATGAAGTCGACCGGATTCATTCCTTTAATACCATAACCAACAAAAAAATATCGGAACTGGATAAAATCGTCCTCTTTCCGGCAAAACATTTTATCAGCTCCAGCGAGGCTACCGGCAAAGCATTGAAAACGATTCGTCAGGAACTGGAAATACGATTAGATGATCTCAATAAACAGGGGAAAATACTGGAAGCCGCGCGCCTGGAACAGCGTACAAATTTTGACCTTGAAATGATCGAAGAGATCGGCCATTGTTCAGGTATTGAAAATTATGAACGCCATTTCACTCAGCGTAAGCCCGGCGAAAAACCCTACACACTGATGGATTTTTTCCCGGAAAATTTTCTCTGCATGATCGATGAATCCCACGTTACCATACCACAAATTCGCGCCATGTATAATGGCGATCGCGCCCGCAAAGAAACACTGGTAGAGCATGGATTCCGCCTGCCTTCCGCCCTGGACCACCGCCCTTTAAAATTCCATGAATTCGAGAATATGGACAAACAGACAGTATTTGTTTCCGCCACTCCCGGTGATTACGAACTGGATAAAACCGAAGGTGTTTATGTGGAACAGATCATTCGTCCCACCGGCCTTTTGGACCCGAAAATTTATGTGCGGCCGACAGAAAACCAGATTGACGACCTGATCAGTGAAATCCAAAATGTCGTTGAAAAAGATGAACGGGTTCTGGTGACAACATTAACAAAAAAAATGTCAGAGGACTTAACCGATTACCTGAAAAATATTGGCTTGCGGGTTCGCTACTTACATTCTGAAATCGCGGCCCTGGACAGAGTGGAGATCATTCGTGACCTTCGCCTTGGGGAGTTTGATGTACTGGTGGGAATCAACCTGTTAAGGGAAGGTCTGGACCTGCCGGAAGTTTCAATGGTGGCCATTTTGGATGCGGATAAAGAGGGTTTCCTCCGTTCCTATCGCTCGCTGATGCAGGTATCGGGTCGCGCCGCCAGAAATGTCAATGGCAAAGTTATTTTCTACGGCGATAATATTACCGATTCCATGCGCAAAGTCATCGATGAGGTTGACCGTCGCCGCGCCATTCAGAAGGAATACAACGCCGGCCATGGTATCAAACCACAAACAATTTATAAATCCAGAGATGAAGTCATGGCGGGCACCAAGGTGGCTGACTATCACGATCCCAAATATGGAAAATCCAAAAAACGCACCCTGACTTACGATGAAAAAATTGGCCAGGAGGAATTACTGGAACTTCTTCAACGGGAAATGGTGATTGCCGCCGAACGCCTGGAATTTGAAAAGGCGGCGGAATTACGGGACGAAATAGAAAAAATTAAAAAGAATAAATAAGGAATTTTTATCATGAAAATATTAATTGTTGGAAGTGGTGGCAGAGAACACGCGCTTGTTGAAGTGATCGCTCGGTCACCGCGGGTAAAAAAAATCTACTGTGCACCAGGTAATGCCGGTACTGCCCAAAAAGCGGAAAATGTGAATCTTCAGGTTTATAATATCAAGGGACTGCTGAATTTTGCCCGGGAGGAAGAAATTGATCTCACAGTCGTTGGCCCGGAAGTTCCTCTAATGTTGGGAATCGTTGATGAATTCCAAAAATCCGGCATGAAAATTTTCGGTCCCACAGCAGGTGCTGCCGAACTGGAAACCAGTAAAATATTTGCCAAGGAAATCATGAAAAAATATGATATTCCCACAGCTGACTTTGTGATTTGTGAAAATAGAACCCATGCCCTTCAGGCAACCGAAAACAAAGCTTTCCCCTATGTAATAAAAGTTGACGGTCTGGCAGCCGGCAAAGGCGCCCTGGTGATCATGAACCGGCAGGACCTGGACAGGGCCATCAAACAAATTTGGGAAGAGGACAGATTTGGTGAGGCAGCCAACCGTGTCATTATTGAAGATTTTTTAGAGGGCGAAGAATTATCCGTATTTGCAGTTACTGACGGAGTTAACTTTCATCTGCTGCACTCTGCCCAGGACCACAAACGCGCCTTTGACAATGACGAAGGCCCGAATACCGGTGGCATGGGGGCCTATGCGCCGGCTCCCCTTGGCACACATGAAGTAATGGAGAATATTCAGGAAATGGTCGTCAAGCCCATTCTTACCGCCATGAAAAAGGAAGGCACTCCCTATACCGGTGTTCTCTACTGCGGTTTAATGATCAAAGACAATAAACCGTCAGTTGTAGAATTCAATGTCAGGTTCGGCGACCCGGAAGCTCAGGTGATTTTGCCTCTGATAGAATCCGATGTCGCGGAATTGCTGCTGGGAGTAGCCAAGGGCAACATTTCATCCAGTTCATTCAAACTGAAACACCAGTCCGGCTGCTGCGTTGTTCTGGCATCCGGTGGTTATCCGGGCACTTATGAAAAAGGCAAGGTGATTACCGGTCTGGACGAGGTATCTGATGATGCTTGTGTTTTCCATGCCGGCACAAAAGCAGAAAATGGGAAAATATTGACAGCCGGCGGGCGGGTGCTGGGCATTACCGCTATTAGCAAGAACCTGGCGGGGGCCATTGAAAAAGTCTACCGGCAGGTTGATAAAATAGATTTTGAAAAGAAGCAGTATCGTCATGATATTGGTAAAAAGGGATTAGCTCGCATTAACAAATAAAGGTGGAATTATGAGCGATTACAAATTACGGGAATTACAGCGGCGCTTTGGCATTATCGGGGAATCCGATAAAATGAAAGAGATCATCGAAACAATTGTCCAGGTAGCGCCAACGGATATTACCGTGCTGATCAATGGTGAAAGCGGAACCGGCAAAGAATTGATCGCCAATGCTGTCTATCAGCAAAGTTTGCGGAAACACAATAAATTCATCAAGGTCAATTGCGGAGCGATTCCGGCCGGAATTCTGGAAAGCGAACTCTTCGGCCACGTAAAGGGTTCCTTTACGGGAGCCACCGAAGACCGCAAAGGATATTTTGAAACAGCCGACGGCGGCACCATTTTTCTTGACGAAATCGGCGAGATGCCCATGGAAACCCAGGTAAAATTTCTGCGGGTTTTGGAATCCGGTGAATTTATTCCCGTAGGCGGATCAAAAGGCCGTCGTGTAGATGTAAGGATCATTGCCGCCACCAACAAGGACCTGGACAAAGAGATTTCGAAAGAAAAGTTTCGAAAAGACCTCTATTATCGTCTGAAAACCATTACAATTACAGCCCCGCCTTTGCGTCAGCATCCTGAGGATTTACCCCTGCTGATCAAAAAATTCGCCCTGGATTTTTCCAATCGCAATAATATCACCTTCAAAGGATTTTCGCCGGAAGCTATGGAACTGATGAAAAACTATTCCTGGCCCGGAAATATTCGCGAACTGAAAAATTTCGTTGAGAGCGTTATCGTATTACAAAAAGGCGAAGTCATTAATTCCAATACCGTAAAAAAACAACTGGGAATTGATCGCCCGCTGGAAAACTATTCCCCTAATCTGCCGGTCAAAGTATCAAAATCGGTTGAGCAGGCCGAACGGGAACTGATTCTGAAGCAATTATTTTTACTGCGTAAAGATGTCAATGATGTCAAAGAATTTCTTTCCCATGGCCGCAATGTTGATATGTTGCCACTCCCACGGTCCAGTGAAATGAATTTTTCTGAGCAGGTCCGTTCTCAACGCCGGCATCCGGTATTTCATGATGACCTGCCCGAGGAGGAGGATTATCAAGACCACGATCAGGATGATGAGAATATCATCAATCCCAGCAAGGTCGGTGATATTTCCATGGCAGATATGGAACGTAATCTAATTGAAGAAACATTAAAAAAGTTTGGGTTTAAAAAGCGTAAAACCGCCCAGGCACTGGAAATTTCCGAGCGGACATTGTACCGGAAAATAAAAGAATACGGATTAAAAGAATGAAAAAAATCATAATATTCGCATTCAGCCTGATACTTCTGTCAAGCTGTGGAATTTATTCTTTTAAAGGCAGCCTGCCGCCCCACATCAAAAGTATCGCTATTCCGGAGTTTGAAGACCGGACAGCGGAATTTGATCTTGCCGCCAGAGTGACAGAGCAAGTGCGCAACGGATTTATTAAAGAAAAAATTCTTGATCTGGCGGAAATAGAAAACGCCCATTCGGTTCTCTATTGCACCATCACAGACATTGAAGATAAACCCGCCGTATACAGCGAAACAGAAACCGGTGAATCGGTAGACGAATATCGTGTAACAATCAAAATCGCAACCGAATGGAAAGACCTGGTCAAAGACCGTGAAATTTTTAAGAAAACAATTTCGGGGTTTAGCGAATATGATCCCAATCGCCCCGATGAAAGAAGCGTTGCAATTGATGAAGCGATTGACAAAATTACCGAAGATATGATAGAACAGATTTTATCGGATTGGTAAAATTTTGTAGATTATCCCTTATTCAAAACAGAAAAAATAACAATAAATAAAATTTTGGAGTAAAAATGGACATTGTAAGTGTAAAAGATGTAGGAAAGTATGAAGGTAAAGATGTTAAACTCAGAGGCTGGGTGTACAATCTGAGAAAAAGCGGAAAGATATGGTTTTTGATTTTTCGGGACGGCACCGGTATTATCCAGTGTACAGTATTAAAAAATCTGGTTGATCCGGAAATTTTTGAAAAAAAAACCACACTGACCCAGGAAAGCTCAGTCATTGTAACCGGCAGTGTTCGCGAAGAAAAACGCGCTGCCAGCGGCTATGAAATTACAGTCAGCAAAATCGAAGAAGTACAGGTGGCTGATGAATATCCAATCGGAAAAAAAGAACACGGCCCTGACTTTTTATTGTCCAACCGGCACTTATGGTTACGCTCTGCCAGGCAATCGGCCCTGATGAAAATCCGTCATACAGTCTATTATGCAATTACTGAATATCTCAATAATAATGGGTTTTACCGGTTTGATTCACCGATTCTGACACCCTCAGCCTGTGAAGGCACTACCACGCTTTTTGAAGTCCCCTATTTTGAGCAGGGTTCAGCTTACCTGTCGCAATCTGGGCAGCTTTACCTGGAGGCCGGCATTATGAGTTTGGGGAAATGCTATGATTTCGGGCCTGTTTTCCGCGCGGAAAAATCCAAAACCCGAAAGCATTTAACAGAATTCTGGATGATGGATGCCGAAGCCGCCTTTGTTAAACATGACGAAAATATGCAAATTCAGGAAGAATTGATCCGCTATGTACTGCGGACAACGATTGAACGCAATAGTCATGAACTGGAAATCCTGGAACGGGATATCGAACAACTACAAAAAGCCGACGCGCCCTTTAAAAAATTAACTCATCGTGAAGCTGTGGATTATGTGAACAGCAAAGGCGCAAACATGAGTTACAATGATGATCTCGGAACCCGGGAGGAAGATATGCTGGTGGAAGGCTCGGATGTACCGGTCTTTGTGGAAAAATGGCCGGCGGAAGCCAAGGCTTTTTATATGAAACGGGACGAAAATGATCCGGGCATTGTGCTGGGTGATGACTTGCTGGCTCCGGAAGGATTTGGTGAAATTATCGGCGGTTCCGAAAGGGAAGACAATCATGATATGCTGCTTAAAAGAATGAAAGATGAGAAGATGAACCTGGAAGAGTACCAGTGGTATCTCGACCTGAGAAAATATGGTTCCGTCCCGCACTCCGGTTTCGGTATCGGGCTGGAACGATTGATCGGATGGATTTCCGGTGTCAGACATATCCGTGAAACTATACCGTTTCCAAGAACGATTTACAGATTAGACCCGTGATATAAAATTTTCCCTGAGACTCGTTCCCAAATGAATATGGGAACGAGTAAAGGGAAATGAATCATAAATTAAATAAAATGTCAGAATCCAACAGAATAGAGTACATAGAAAATCTAAACGATAAATTGGAAAAAATTCCCGGGGTTCCAAGAATTTTGCAATATTACGCAAAAGATAATTTTAAATTTACGAACAATTTTATCAGAACCACTTTTCCAAATGCTCCAGGTGGTTCAATAGGTGGCTCAATCAAATTAACAATAAGACAAAATCAAATACTGCAATTCACCAGCGATAACAACAAAATCAGTTATAGAAATATAGCAGAAAAATTATCAATAAACGAATCAGCTGTAAAAAAGCATTTAAATTCTCTAAAAGCCGAAGGTATATTAAAAAGAGTCGGCGATACACGCGGACACTGGGAAATAATCAATGAATAACAAACAACTCAAAATAGCGGTCATCGGAGGGAAAGTTGCAACGGACGAAGACCTGCATCTGGCCTATGAAGCCGGTAAACAAATTGCCGGGCATGGACATATTTTGATCTGTGGCGGCCGTACCGGAATCATGGAGGCAGCCGCAAAAGGCGCCTGTGAGGCCGGTGGTCTTACAATTGGCATTCTACCCGGCATTGACGATTCCGATGTCAATCCTTATATTAAAATCAGTCTGCCCACCGGAGTCGGCCTGGCGCGTAATTCGATCATTGCCTGCGCTGCCGATGGCGCTATTGCAATCAGCGGACAATATGGCACTTTGTCGGAAATCGCTTTTTGCAAGCAGTTCCAAACACCGGTTTGCAGTTTGAATTCATGGCAGATAAGAGGCGTTAAATGCCTGGATACAGCCAGGGAAGCGCTAAAATATATTGAGGAGGAACAAACAGGATGATTCATGCGGAAATAACTATTTCAGGTGTTGTTCAGGGCGTTGGCTTTCGTCATTTTACTGTTGAGACCGCGAAAGCCTATGGCGTCAAAGGTTATGTAAAAAATCTGGCAAATGGAAAAGTCTATTGCGAAGCGGAAGCCGACCGGGGAATTCTGAAAGATTTCATAAAAGAACTCAAAGTCGGCCCCTCAACGGCCCGGGTTTCAGATGTAAAAGTAGAGGAATTTGAAACTCTGAATGATTATCAAAATTTTAAGGTGAAATATTGAAAGATATAAAAATCGGCATGGCCCAGATCAACTCTGTAATCGGAGATTTTCAGGGCAATTTTAAAATAATTAAATCCTATTTGGATAAAGCCCAAAAGGCGCAGGTGGATTTATTAATTTTTCCCGAATTAGCTGTTTCCGGCTACCCGCCACAGGATTTAATCTTCCGTGAAGAATTCATTGCCCGTAACCGTGATTACCTGGAAAAAATTGTGTCCCTTATTCCGGATAATATCCTGACGGTTATTGGCTTTATTGATGAATTTCAGGGCAATCTTTACAATGCGGCCGCCCTGATTCGAAATCAGGAAATTATTGCTGTTCGACACAAAACCCTGCTTCCCAATTATGACGTATTTGATGAAAAGCGCTACTTTATTTCAGCCGATTCCCAGGAGCCGGTAACAGTGGATTTTAAAGGCGAAAAACTCACGCTTGGTTTACAAATCTGCGAAGACCTCTGGGATGATAATAGTGATATAAAAATCACTGAAAATTTGGTGAGCAAGGGAGCCGACCTGATCATCAATATATCCGCTTCACCCTTTGAAAAGAATAAACGGGATTCCCGCAATCAATTGATTTTCAACAAAGTCAAAGAATTCAAAGTCCCCTTTGTGCTGGTGAACTACTGCGGCGCCCAGGACGAAATTATTTTCGCCGGTAATTCCATCGCCTGTGATAAAGAAGGCCATGTCATTGCTCTGGGAGACGAGTTTCAGGAAGGTTTTTACACAGGAATAATTAGTGATAATCAAGCCGCAAATCATTCCATTCCCAAACGAACTGTTGAGGAAGCAATATTCAATGCGCTGGTCCTGGGAGTCCGCGATTATTTCCGCAAGACCGGGCATTCCAAAGCAATCCTGGGGCTCAGCGGCGGTATCGATTCCGCTGTGGTGGCAGCTATCGCCGCAGAAGCAATCGGGCCCAAAAACCTGACCTGCATTGCCATGCCCTCCCAATATACCGCGGAAATGAGCAACACCGATGCCGGGCAACTGGCCAAAAACCTGGGAGCAAATTTCCGGATAATTCCCATCGAAAAAATATATCACGCTTTTGAAAAAGAACTCGAGCCAATTTTTATTGAAATGAATGAGGGTATAACCGAAGAAAATATTCAATCAAGAACCCGTGGAAGTATCCAAATGGCAGTGGCCAATAAATTCGATGCCCTGGTGCTGAATACTGGCAATAAAACCGAACTGGCGCTGGGATATTGTACCATGTACGGTGATATGACCGGCGCAATTGGTGTTATCGGAGACCTGAATAAACTGGAAGTTTACAGTATTGCCCGTTATCTCAACAAAAAACATGAAAAGATACTGATCCCGGAAAGAATCATTACCCGTCCGCCCACAGCAGAACTAAAATCAGGACAAGTGGACCCTTTTGATTACAACATAGTCGCTCCGCTGGTAGATGAAATAATCAACAACGGGACAGATAAAAAAACATTGCTGAGCATGGGCTATGCCGAAGCTGTGATTGATGATTGCCTGCGCCGAATCCGTTTCAGCGAATATAAGCGGAAACAGGCGGCTCCGGCATTAAAAGTGAGCCGAAAAGCCTTTGGTATTGGCCGCAGATATCCCATTGTGAATAAGTATTAAACTGTTAAAGACTTTCAGAGTTTTAATAATATTTTTTTCGGATTTATAAACTATACACCACACCGGCCGCATACCCAACAACCCGGTGTCTGTCTCCGGCAGTGTCACCGGAATTGCGATAGTCCAGAATATCACATTTTGCATTTCCTTTCAGCGAAGCATATTTCATCAGTGTGTAAATGCAGGTGATGCCGCAGGCTTCCAATGTCTCCTCCATAAATCCTTCCCCGATTTCTTTGAGATCATAAGACGCCACCAGGTCCAGAAATTCCTGGTCGATCTTTCTGGCCAGTTCATAGGAATGAAAATGGGATAGGTCCGAGCTGGCGACTACTAAAAATTCTTCGTCTTTGGCCAATTCTGCCAGTGATTCAGCCAGGCTGTCCAGCATTTCCAGGGTTACATCGCCAATGACAATGGGAACAAGTTGAAATTCATGATCATAAATCCTTTGTAAAAATGGCAACTGCACCTCCAGCGCATGTTCGGCATTATGGCCAACTGAAGACTCTTCAACCTTTGGATTCTCTGCCACTTTTTTAATAAGGGCTTTATTCAGTTGCACCTTTCCCAGCGGGGTGGCATAAGAATCACCGGGAAAAATGTGACAGCCACGAAAATATTCACGGTGGCTGGGCGACAACACAATAACCGTTTTGGGTTTCAGGTGTGAAATTGCCCGGTAAGCATAGGCGGCGGTAGGCCCGGAAAAAATATAACCGGCATGGGGCGCAATAACACCATCAATTTCCTCATATTTTTTAGGCACTTTTGCCTCATTCAGATATTTTTTTATATCCTGACTTAGTTGATTTGGATCGCCGGGATAAAAAGCACCGGCAACTGCTGCATCTCTTGTTTTCATAATTTACCTCCGGTTTATTAGTAACCTAAGCACCAGGAAATAGAATTGCAAGAGAGCAGAATATGTCCTATATTTTTAACTGCCTAACCAATCATAAAAGGAATGAAAATGAAGTTTGCCCTGCTGGGTGCCAGTAAAACCGGAACATCAATTGCCTATCATCTCTGGAAGCATGGAAACCAACCGGTTTTTCTGTGGAACCGGTCGGAAGCCCATCTCAAGCGCACTCTTCGGTATGTTCCCTTTGAGCAATCCACAATTGATATAAGTCATTGCGCCAGTGATTGTGATTTGATCATCATTTCTGTCGCTGATAATGCCATCGAACCGGTGTCCAAATCATTTTTCCAACACCAAAGGCATCTGCATCAAATTAAAATTATACACACCTCCGGCGCGCTGGATTCATCAGTTTTATCCTTTTGGGAAAATACCGGCAGTCTTCATCCCGTGATTTCAATATCATCTGTTGAGGAAGGTCTTCGACAACTTCCTAATACAACTTTTACCTGCGAAGGAAAAATTGCCGAAGACCTGGTCAAAATCGCCACAAACATCGGAAAAAAAGGACTTGTATTGACCGGGCAGCAAAAACAGTATATTCATCTCTCCGCTGTGTTTATGAATAATTATCTGTCGGGAATGGTGGAAAAAATCAAAATAATGAACAGCAGAGCCGGTATCTCCACACTGCAAACCGCTGAAATCCTTGAACAGATCAGTTTCCAAACCCTGACAAGGTCCTGGTCTGAAAATCTAACCGAAACCCTGACCGGCCCGATCAGGCGCGGTGATACGGAAACGATCAAAAAACATCTTGATATTTTGGCCAATGATGATTTATTTCAGCAGTTGTATAAAAACTTTGGCAATATTCTTGTAAAATTTGTAAATCATGATAAAGAGACCCGGAAACAATTAGACGATTTGCTAAAAAATGACATAAATGAGAGGTAATTATGCAAAGTACACAAAACAGCCGAACCAAAAAGGTTATCGACATTCAACATGCCCAGTGCAGTAATGGCTGTAATCTGATTACAGATGAAAAATTGATCAATGGCATGAAAGCCATCAAAGTAAAAGCAAAATTTGATGATCAGGAAGGTATTATATATCTTGATCCGGAATTCGGCAGCTATGACCATGTCACAGAACTAGTTATCCCCGAAGGAAAAGTCGTGGATTTCAACTGCCCGGAATGTGGTGTCACGCTGGTGGATAAAGATGATCTGTGCAAAACCTGCTCGTCCCCAATGCTCTCGCTGGAAATTCCCAAAGAAGGCGTTGTGGCAGCCTGCACCAAAAAAGGTTGCTTTGACCATGCCCTGCGAATCGACAGTTTTGATGAAATGCAGATTGATGTTGATGATTATTTTATCCGCATGATTTTGTAAGTAAAAAAACAGTGATTTTATTTTCCCCCGAAATCAATTTTTGAAAAATATTTGATTTCGGGGGATTTTTTTTGCCTTAGTCAGTATAAATAAATAAATTCCTTACTCATTGTGAGTTAAATCCGGTCTTTTCCCGTTAATTACGACAATTTATTTTGAAAAGGCCCCAATATAGCGAGAAATTATGAAGATCAATACCCAGGAAGTAAAGAAACTGGCGGAAAAATACGGAACGCCTCTTTATGTTTATGACTTTAATAAAATCGAAAATAATGTCATCCGGCTGAAAAATGCCTTTCAACATGAATCGATCAAGACGGAAATTTTTTACGCCATGAAAGCCAACTGCCATCCGGCAATTCTGGATCTTATTGCCCGCAACGGTCTGGGGATGGATTGTGTCAGTCCCGGCGAATTGCAGCTGGCGCTGGACACCGGCCTTTCCAAAGACAAAATCCTCTATACAGCCAATTACGAAAGTGAAGAAGAACTCAAATTTGCACTGGAATCCGGTGTGATCATTAATCTGGATGACATCAATTCCTTTCATCGTTTAACCCGCACAGGGGTACCGGAATTCATCAGTTTTCGCATCAATCCCGGTAAAGGCCGCGGTAAATATGAACAGATCACGACCGGCGGTGTCAAAGCAAAATTTGGTGTGCCTTTTGAAAAAGCGGTGGCAGCTTACCGCATCGCCAAAGCAGCCGGCGTCAAACGGTTCGGCGCCCACATGATGACCGGTTCCGGAACCCTGGATAATGATCATTTTCCCGTGATGCTGGATTTACTCCTCACACATCTGGGAAAAGTCTCAAAGGAACTGGGAATCAAGTTTGAATTTATTGACATGGGCGGTGGAATCGGCATTCCTTATCATGATGATGAAACACCAATGGATTTACAAAAAGTAGCCGAAGAATGCTATACTGTCCTGGAAAAACGCACCAAAGAATTCGGACTGGGCCAGCCGACCTTGTCAATGGAACCGGGACGTGTATTTGTCGGTGATGCCGGTTACCTGATTACAAAAGTCAATGGCATTAAAGAAAGTTATAAAAAATTCGCCGGTGTCGATGCCGGATTTAATACACTGATCCGGTCTGCTCTTTATGACGCCCGTCACCGCATCATTGTCAATGGTAAAGAAAACAAATCTGAAACAGAAAAAATTGATGTTTGCGGCCAGATTTGCGAAAACACAGATATTTTTGGTTCCGATTATGAACTGCCAAAAATCGAAGAAGGTGATTTGCTGGTACTGAGAGATGCCGGAGCGTATGGCTTTGTCATGGCAATGCCCTACAATTTACGGTTTCGTCCGGCGGAAGTAGCCATTTTCAACGGCAAGGACCATTTGATAACAGAACGGGAAACCATGGAAGATTATTACCGGAAAATAAAACCAATTAAGTTATGAATCACCTCAATACCATCAATATCGCGGTTCTTGTATTGAACCAATCCTATGAGCCATTACAATTCTGTAATGTTAAAAAAGCGATAATTCTGGTATTGAAAGAAAAAGCGTCGGTTATTCATCATTTGCAAAATTCCAGACTGAAAACCGTCAACCGGGAGTACAAAGTGCCCAGCATAATCCGGCTGGAACGCTACATTCGCATAAAGAACCATTATGTAAAACTGACCAAAGACAATATATTCAAACGGGACAAGTACACCTGCCAGTACTGCGGGACAACAGCAGCCCCTTTAACCATTGATCATATCGTACCAAAAGGACGAGGCGGTAAAGATACCTGGACCAACCTGGTGACAGCCTGTCAGAAATGTAATAATAAAAAAGGGAATCATCGTCTTTCGGAAACCAACTTGACCTTGAAAATCAAGCCCAAGCGGCCCAACAGAATTCATGTATTGCAGACCAAAATGGATATGAACAGAGAAGAATGGAAAAGTTATTTATTTTTAGAATAATGAGAGGATAATGAAACGAAAAAAAAGAATTTTAAGCGGAATGAGACCTACAGGGAAAATGCACCTGGGAAATTACGTCGGCGCATTGGAAAATTGGGTCAAACTACAGGGAGAATATGACAATTTTCACCTGATTGCAGATTATCACGTATTGACAACTCAGAGCGAAACAAGCGGGATTTTGAACAACACACTGGAAATGGTAGCCGATTGGATTGCCTGTGGTATTGATCCGGAAAAGAGCCCGGTTTTTCGCCAGTCACAGATCAAAGAGCATTCAGAACTTCATCTGCTTTTTTCGATGCTGGTGACTACCGCACGGCTGGAACGCAACCCGACGCTAAAGGAGCAAGCCAAAGACCTGAACCTGGAATCCATGATCTACGGTCACCTGGGATATCCTGTGCTTCAGGCCGCGGATATTCTGCTCTATCGCGGCGAAGTGGTCCCGGTTGGCGAAGATCAGGCACCCCATGTTGAAATCACCCGCGAAATCGCCCGCAAATTCAATTCCCTTTATGGTGATGTTTTTCCCATCCCAAAAACCAAATTGGCTATCATTCCCCGCCTGCCCGGACTGGATGGTAACAAAATGAGTAAATCCATCGGCAACACAATTCTTGTGGCAGATGATGCGGAAACAATTCTGAAAAAAGTCATGAAAGCTGTGACCGATCCCCAAAAAATCAGGAAAAATGATCCCGGCCACCCGGAAATTTGTAATGTATTTACCTATCATAAGCAATTCAATCCTGAAGAAATCCCGGAAATTGAAGCCAATTGTAAAAGCGGCGCCCTGGGATGCGTAGACTGCAAACGCAATTGCGCTAAAAAAATTGCCGAAACCTTCGCGCCTTTTGCTGATAAGCGGAAAGAACTCATCGGTAACAAAGATAATTTATTGGATATTATTGTGGATGGTGAAAACCGCGCCCGCAAAGTCGCCAATGAGACCATGGAAGATGTGCGCGGGGCCATGGATCTGGGTTGAATTTGGAATGACGGTTGACGATTGCCGAATAGCGATTTTTGAAGTTTTGAGATGACCTCCAAGACTTCTAAAATCAAAAATCATCAATCGTCATTCTTAAATCAAGAAAATGAGAAGTAGTCAAATAATTGATCA
>CAYYMT010000028.1:23743-29337 GCA_964472715.1 uncultured bacterium
TCATCAATCGTCATTCTTAAATCAAGAAAATGAGAAGTAGTCAAATAATTGATCAATGTCATAATTCGATATTTTTTGTTCTTTGATAAATATGAGGTGACGATATGAAGACTCAAGACTTAGAAGAAAGGTTAGTTAATTTTTCTGTTTTAATCATCAAAGTTGCAAACGATATTATTGGGACGAAAGCAGGGAATCACCTATCTGGTCAAATTTTGAGGTCAGGTACTTCTGTTTCCTTAAATTATGGAGAAGCTCAAAGCGGAGAATCAAGAAAAGATTTCATTCATAAGATCAAAGTTGTCCTAAAAGAACTTCGTGAAACCTATATTTGCTTGAAAATAATTCATAGGGCAAAACTTTTTAAGGATGAATCACTAATTAAATTAGTAAAAGAAGAGAATAATGAATTGATATCCATTTTTGTTAAAAGTGTTAAAACTGCTTTGAAAAATCGAAGTTTGCCAATAAAGTGAATTGATAGATTGCGAATTCAATTTTGAAATGACGATTAGCGATTGCCGAATAGCGATTTTTGAAGTTTTGAGATGACCTCCAACATTTCTAAAATCAGCAATCAACAATCGGTATTCTTAAATCAAAAAAACAGATCATTAGAAAAACTAAATGAGTTACAATGTAAAACTTGACATATTTGAGGGGCCCCTGGACCTCCTCCTTTTTTTCATTCAGCGGGATGAGATCAATATCTATGATATTCCAATTTCCGCCATTACAAAGGAGTATCTGGAATATGTTGAGATAATGCAGCAGATGAAACTCTCTATTGCCGGTGAATTTTTGGAAGTGGCGGCCATGCTCATGCGAATCAAGGTCAAAATGTTGCTGCCCAACGAAAAAAATGACGAAGACGAGATCGAAGACCCCCGAACTGAATTGGTGGATATGCTGCTGGAATACAAAAAATATAAACTGGCAGCTTCTGAACTGCGCAACCGGGAAAGCGCGCAAATTGGTTTTCAAAAACCCAGGCTCTATACAGAAGATGTCGAGCCTGATCATGAACCGGATTTGTCTGAACTCTCGATTTATGACATTGGTTTGATTTTTAAAAAAGTGCTGAAAAATATGCCCGATGCCCATAAATATGAAATCAGACGGGTGAAAATTACCATCACCAAACAAGTGAATTTTATCAAAGAATTTATGGCCAATAATAATCGCTTTAGTTTTAAAAAATTAACAGAACGGATCGATAGTAAAGTTGAAGTCATCGCAACCTTCTTGGCCGTACTGGAAATGATCAAAAACGGCCTGATCAGAGTAATGGAAGACCGGGAAGAACAGGAATTATGGATTCAGAAGGCATGAATTATATCAAATCCGAAAAGCAGGCTATCATCGAATCGCTTTTGTTCAGCGTTGAAGAGCCACTGACCCAGGACCAGGTCGATCAGTGCTTTGCTGAAAAAGTTGATTTGGCAGCAATATGTCATGAATTAAACCGTTTTTATGAAACCACCCAAACCCCTCTGAAAATTCAGAATCTCGCCAAGGGCTATCAAATCCGCTTGACAGACCAATATACGGAATACATGGTTAAACTGAAAAGCAGCCGTATCCAGGCGAAATTAACTGATTCGGCACTGGAAGTACTATCCATTATCGCTTACAAACAACCCTGTACAAAATCAGAAATTGATTCCATTCGTGGTGTCAGTTCCTACCTGAAAACTTTATTGGAAAAGGATTTGATTGAAATCACAGGGCGTGTCAGCGGCCCGGGACGACCGCTGCTTTATGGAACAACGAAAAAATTTTTGGAATATTTCGGCCTCAACTCACTGGAAGCCTTACCCCGAATGAAAGAATTGGAACAAATTATTAATGAAGAAACAGGAAAAGAAGACCAGCAAAATCAGACTGAATAAATATCTCTCCCTTTGCGGTGTCGGTTCAAGACGAACATGCGATGATTATATCGATCAGGGACTCATTCGGGTCAATGGTGAAATCTGTCGTGAATTCGGATGCCGGGTGGATAATAATGACACCGTTGAATTCCGGAATAAAATTGTAAGACCGGAAGAAATTGTCTATGTCGCTCTGAACAAACCGGTTGGCGTGGTCACCACTCTTGATGACCCGGAAGGTCGTCCGACAGTGGCGGATTACTTCAAAAATTTACCCTTTATTAAACCGGTGGGCCGCCTGGATTATAATACCTCAGGCATACTGATATTAACCAATGACGGCGATCTTCACTATAAACTGACCCATCCGAAATTCCAGATACCGAAATTATATTGCGTAACAGCGAAAGGTCGCGTTGATAATAATATTTTTGACACCATTAAGCGTGGTGTTCGGCTGGATGATGGTAAAGTTGCCACCGGAGTGATCAAAGAAATGACATATCAAAAGGGAAAAACCGAGATAATATTGGAATTGCGGGAAGGAATTAACCGGGAAATCCGCCGGATTTTCGAAAAATTGAATTATCAGGTCCTTTCGTTGGACCGCATTGAATTTGCCGGTATTAAAAAATCTCCTCTGAAAATTGGCGAATGGCGCTATTTGAGCAAGAATGAGATCGCCCAATTATATAAATATTAATAAATAAAGGAAAAAGGATTGATTTTATTAAAATCTAAAACTAAATTTCGAAGCTATTTGAAAGGTGATTATGGGAAAAATAATTGCGATTGATGGCCCTGCCGGGTCCGGAAAAAGCAGTACCGCACGGGAAGTTGCAAAACGATTGAATTATGTTTATGTGGATACCGGTGCAATGTATCGCGCCGTAACATTAATGGTAATCGAAAAAAACATTGATATAAATGATGAAGAACGAATTGCCGAAGAGGCGCGCAATCTGAACATCCATTTCAAATGGATTGACGATCAGCACCATACCTTTCTGGGAGATCGTGATGTGAGTAAAGACATTCGCACCAAGGAAGTAGCTAATCTGGTAAGTCCGGTGTCGGTCATTCCGGCAGTCAGAGAACATCTGGCGGAGTTGCAGCGAAAAATGGGTGAATCGCAAAATATAGTGATGGAAGGCCGCGATATCGGCACCAATGTTTTTCCCGATGCCGATTTTAAATTTTATATGATCGCTGATGTCTATGTCAGAGCAAAACGACGCATCAATGATTACCGGAAAGTCGGCCAGGAGATCGATATCGAAGAAATTGCCAAAGAAATTCGGAACAGAGATAAAATCGACTCCTCCCGCTCCCATTCACCGCTTAAAAAAGCTGACGACGCTATAGAAATTGATACTTCCGCCTTAAAATTTGACGAACAGGTGGAGTTGATCATAGATAAGATCCGTAAAGGATAAAATTGTGTAACTTTTAACCCAAAACTAAGGAATTTTGTTAATGAGTGAAGAAAAAAAACTAAACCAAAAACCTTCCGATGAGGTTGCTGAAAATAAATCAGAAGAAACTGTGGAAAAACAACCCACAGAAGAAACTGTAGAAAAACAACCCGCAGAAGAAACAACTGCAAGCAATACCCCGGAAGTTAACGAACCAGAAGTAAGTGAAGCTGAAGCAAGTGAAACAGCAGAACTAATTAAAAACGCACAGGAAGCAACCAATCAAACCGTTGTTGATGCTGAAGAATTAAAGGAAGCAGCGGCGGAAGAAGCTGATGATGAAACTGCCGATAAACCATTAAAAGATAAATTCGATACAGAATTAGTTAAAACCGGTCCTTTAGCAGAAGAGATCAAGGTGATCAGCAAAGATGACCTGAAAGACGATACGCAACTTCTGCTGGAAAAAGAACTGGAAAAATATGAAAAATCATTGAAAAACGTTACTCAGGATGAACGGATCATGGGTAAAGTCGTTGCTGTGACTGACAATGATATTTTACTGGATATTGGTTTTAAATCCGAAGGTGTTGTAGAATTAAGTGAGTTTGCCGAAGGTGAAGCGCCAAAAGTTGGTGATGAAATCGAAGTTTATGTAGAACAGCTGGAAGATGAAGACGGTGAAATGATCCTGTCCAAACGGAAAGCCGATTTCATGCGTGTCTGGGAACGTGTCAAAGACATGTATAACAACGACGAAGTGGTTGAAGGCAAAATCAAATCCAGAATCAAAGGCGGTATGGTCGTTGATATCATGGGAATTGACGCCTTTCTGCCCGGTTCACAGCTGGATGTCAGACCGGTAACGGATTTTGACGCCTATGTGGGCAAAACCTTTGAATACAGAATCGTTAAACTCAGTGAATTGCGGAAAAATATTGTATTGAGCCGAAAAGTATTGCTGGCTGAAGACCTGAAAGAAAAGCGTGATGAATTACTGTCCAAAATCAAAGTGGGCGATGTGCTCACCGGTAAGGTCAAAAACATTACCGATTTTGGTGTCTTCGTTGATCTCGGCGGCCTGGACGGTCTGTTACATATTACCGACCTGTCATGGGGCAGAATCAATCATCCGCGCGAAGTTGTAAATCTGGATGAAGAAATCGAAGTAAAAGTAATTGATTATGATGAAAAGAAACAGCGTGTATCACTGGGTCTGAAACAGTTGACTCCCCATCCCTGGGAAGGAATTGAACAGAGATACCCGGTGGATTCCGTTGTAACCGGCAAGATCGTAAACATTGCTAACTACGGTGTTTTCGTGGAACTGGAAAAAGGTGTTGAAGGCCTGATCCATATCTCAGAAATTTCCTGGACAAAACATATCAAACATCCTTCTGAAGTATTTCAGATGGGCGAAGAAGTGGAAGCCAAAGTGTTGGCCATTGACACCGAAGAACGTAAAATTTCACTGGGCTACAAACAGCTGGAACCGGACCCATGGGAAAGCATCGACGAAACCTATGATGTTGGTGTGATCACCGAAGGAACCGTCAGCAACATTCGCCCTCACGGATTTTATGTGACATTAAGGGATAACATCGACGGTTTTGTAAAAATCGAAGATATGTCCTGGGTGAAAAAACTTCGCCATCCCAAAGAAATGGTTAAAAAAGGCGATACTGTCAAAGTAAAAGTTTTGGAACTTTCCAAAGATGACAGAAAAATCGTTCTGGGTATGAAACAAATCCATGATAATCCCTGGACAGACGCTGACAAACTTTTTGTCGAAGGCGCAATTGTCGAAGGTGAAGTCAAAAAAATCGCTTCCAAACTGGTGATTGTAAAATTGCAGAATGATCTGGAAGGTATCGTTCCACTGAGTGAATTCCCAAAAGATCAGCGAAACAATGTCAAAGATGTGATTCAGAAAGGCGACAAAATTCAGTTGAAAGTTATTGAACTGGATGTCAGCGAATCAAGAATCGTTCTCTCCAGACAGCAGGCGATTCCGAAACCGAAAAAGACCAAGAAAGCCAGCCAGGCACAACAGTATATTTCCAACCAGGAAAGTACTGGTGAAACCATTGATATTCCACAAGATATTATCAATAAAATAGCCAAGGCTGAAGAAGACCAGGCTGAACAGGCTGAACAGGCTGAACAGGTCGAAAAAGCGGAAGAGGCAGAACAAGCGGAACAAGCGGAAGTGAAAGAAGAACCAAAAGAAGAAAAAACAAAAGATAAAAAAGAGGCCAAGCCTGAAGAAAAGGCCAAAGCCGAAGAAAAAGAAGAGTTAAAAGAG
>CAYYMT010000028.1:29347-36446 GCA_964472715.1 uncultured bacterium
AAATAGCAAAAAACTGTGGTTTTTCAAGACAAAAAGTATGGCGAATAATAAAAAAATTTGAACAAAACAACATTGTATGGGGATATCCTGCTGTTGTAAACGAAGAAAAAGAAGAGTTAAAAGAGGAACCTGCTGAAGAGGAACCTGAACAAGATGAAACTTCCGACACAAAGGAAGACGAAACCAAAGAAAAATAATCATTTAATAAACCGATGATTTATTTTAATAAAGGGGCTTGTTTCTTTCGGGCCCCTTTATTATTTTCACCACAATGAAAAGCAAAAAAAAACCATACAAACCCGGCAAAAAAAGTAATCTGGTAGATGTTTTTTACCTGATAAGGAAATCCTTACTCAATGATTTAAAAATTAAAATTTTCGCCCTTCTCTTTGCCATTATTATATGGATCTATACCATATTAGGTAATCAATATACCCATCCCTTTCAGGTGCCCCTGGATATCATCAACATTGTCGAGGGAAAAACGCTCAAAGAGCCGGTGCCGGACAAGATTACGGCGGAATTTACCGGCAAAGGGAGTGAACTGGTTTTTCTATATCTCGCCCCTATTTCCGGATTCAAATTCCAACTTGACCTGCAGAATATCAAATATTTTTACGACTTCAACCTGATGGAGTATTACCAACGGTACCCGGAAAATGTAGTCCTTCCCCGCAATATGAATATTACTTTCAACAAAATCCTTCAGCCGGACTCCATTGAGGTAGAATTGGATTTTGAAAGCACACGAAAAATCCCCATCGTTCCGCTGGTAAATATTGATACGGAGTCAGGCTATATAAAATCAGGAGACCTTGTTGTTATACCGGACTCCCTGACTGTCACAGGTCCTAATTTTTATGTCAAACAATTAAATCAAATATATACCGACAGCCTCAACCGTTTTGAAGTAAGTTTGCCGGTCAATGTTGATCTTCCGTTGAATTTACCGAAACCGGAAACATTAGATTTTTCCCATAGTAAAGTCAATATTTATCAACAGGTCGAACAAATCGGCGAGAAGATCATAAAAGATATTCCGGTGCAGGTAAAAAACAAAGCCGATAATATTGATATTCAATTATCACCTGAAGTAATTTCTTTGAAAATATCAGCCGGATTGAGTTCGCTTTCCAACATAACCGCCGATGATTTTGAAGTAATTTATGACTATGAAAAATCCTGGCAGGCTGGTGAAAACTATTATCAGCCGGAGATTGTAAAACCCGACGCTGTAATCGATATTATAGAAATCATTCCTGAACATCTGGATGTCAGAGTATTAAGAGAAAGGGTCAGTAAATGAATATATTGGGCATTGAGTCCTCTTGTGACGAAACAGCCGTATCGATAATCAATGATGATGAGGTTCTAACCAGTTTGATCGCTTCTCAGGAATTACACGCTGACTATGGCGGTGTTGTGCCGGAATTTGCTTCCCGCGAACACATGAAAAATATCGATGGCCTGATCAATAAAGCTTTTCAGGACACACATTTGAGTATCGACGACATGGACGGGATTGCAGTCACCCACGGCCCCGGACTGATGGGCGCCCTGCTGGTAGGACTCAGCTATGCGAAAGGTTTGTCTTTTACAACAGGGAAACCGTTGATTGGCGTCAATCACATTGAAGGACATATTATGGCCAATTTCCTGGACCACAAAGAACTCGACTTCCCGTTCTTATGCCTGCTGGTCTCCGGCGGTCATACTCAAATTGTCTATGTGAAAGATTTTCAGGACTATGAAATTCTGGGTAAAAGTGTCGACGACGCGGCCGGTGAAGCTTTTGACAAGGCCGCACGAATTCTGAATCTCGGCTATCCCGGCGGCCCTATTATCGATGAAATGGCCAAAAAAGGTGACCCGAAATTCTACCGGTTCCCCAGGGCGCGAATTAAAAACCGGCCTAATGACCTTAGTTTTTCCGGATTAAAAACTTCCGTACTTTATCTTACCCGTCAAAAAGAGCAAGGCTGGATTGATGACAATATCAATCATATCTGCGCCTCCTACCAGGAAGCCATTATCGATATGCTGCAACAAAAAGCCTTTACCATTCTAAAAACACGGGCTGTTAATAAAATTGTCCTGGCCGGTGGCGTTGCCGCCAATTCCCGGTTGCGCGAAGTTTTCAGTGAAAAGGCAAAAAAACAGGGAGCAGAAATATACTTTCCCTCCCCGGTTTATTGTACCGATAATGCCGCCATGATCGCGAAAACCGGCATGGAAATGCTGAAAAGAAATATGATCTCAAAACCGGATATATCTGCAATTCCCAACCTAAGATTGATTGATTAATTTATGAAAAATTTTATTCTGGACTTTTATAATCCCGACATAAAGGTTTTATTTTTATTTATTGTTGTATTGGCTGTGTTATACTTTTCCTTCCGTACCACCCGCCGAAAAAAAGGAGCGCTGCCAATATTTTTATTACGGTGTTTTGTACTTTTCCTTGCTCTTTTTATATTTCTGAAACCAGTGGTTAAATGGGAGAAAGCCCGTCAAAGCAAACCGACGGTTGAATTTTGGCTCGATAACTCCCAAAGTATCCTTCAAAACCAGACTGTTGATCAAACAGAACTGATCAATAAAATTGAAGCGGCGCAAAGGCATTTCAAACAGAATAATATTCACACCAAATTGATCGCTTTTGATTCAGAGAATCGTCTGATAGACTCACCCGGAGAAATAAACTTCGACGGCAAAGCGACAAATTTCAGTCAATTAATGACAGAAAAGGAAATTGATGCCGCGGTGCTGGTCAGCGACGGACAGGTCAATGCCGGCCAGGACCTTTATAAAATGGATTGGAGAAGTGATTATCCGGTTTACACGATTGGTATTGGCGATACCAGCGAAAAATTTGATGCGAAAGTCAATAATCTCACTCTACCGCAAAAAATTAAAGAAAATGAAAAATTTGAGTTAGCCGCCGAAGTGACCCTGCCTAAAGAAGCCGGACGGACTAATATTCAATTACTCAAAAATAATGAAGTGATTCAGTCCCGCATTATCAATCCCGCGGATGACGCCTTTATGCAAAATGTTGATTTTCAACTGACAGCTGATAAAGCCGGTGAACATGAATTTACCGTGCTTCTGGAAAACGACAGGGACAAAAACAGCCATAATAACTCCCGGACATCATTATTAAAGGTACTACCGGGCGAAAAAGATGTTCTGATACTCTGCGGCGCGCCATCCTTTGAGACCCGCAGCCTGATGACAATTTTTCGTAATAATGATGATTTCAATGCTACAGTCGTCTATTTTCGCAATGGCAACTTTTACCCTGGGGAACAAGCGCTGCAAGAGGACTATGACCTGGTAATCATGAGCCAGTATCCAAATAAATCCATGACTATGAAGGAATTGCAACAGATTCAGGCGCTGTTTAACGATAAGGCTCTTCCGGTGATTATTTATATCAACCGTCATACAGACCTGAACCGCCTGAACAACCTTGTGCAGAAACAGTTGACCGGGAACTACAGTAGAAAAACAGCCACCACCCCGGTAGAGGCGAATCAACAAAATTCAGGGCATCCTGTTTTGCGGGATGTAGAGACCAGTCTGGCATGGATGCAACTGCCACCGATCCAATATGATTTTTCTAAAATTGACCTGCACAGCAGTTTTAAGCCCCTACTCGTCGCGTCGGAATTAAAGGAACAGCCGGTAGTGGCAATCTCCGATGACTTATCAGCCGCACTATTGATCGGGGTCGACTTCTGGCGCTGGCAAATGATGACCGATAGTCCGAACTATTCGCAATTACTGCTCAATACCACCGGTTATCTGACCACCAATATTGATGACGCAAATATTCAAATATCACCGCAAAAGAAAATATTTATGGTTGGGGAAACAGTTAATTTATCAGGCCCGGTATATGATTTACAGGGAGAGATTGTACCGAAAGCCACCGTCAGTGTCGCCTTTAAAAAAGATTCCGCCTTAGTTGATGAATTTTTTCTCAACTGGGAGCGTCATAATTTTAAAGGCAGTTATCTTCTAAAAACTCCCGGGGAATACAGAGTGGAAATCGAAGCTAGTTCCGGCGGTCATTTAATCGGTAAAGATACAACAACTATAAAAGTGATGGAGCGGGTTCTGGAATTTACCGAAACCGGGCAAAACCGGCCTTTACTAAGGTATATAGCCAGAGAATCAGGCGGGGAATTGATTACCTTTGAAGAAATAAGGCACATACCGGGAACCTTGAAACAGGAGCACCCTATAAAATACGAAAAGCGGGAAGTTAATTTTTACAGTAATAAACTGATCTTTGCTTTATTGCTGGGATTGCTTGTAATTGAGTGGATTATACGGAAATATTTTGGCCATTTATAATCCTTGCACTTTACCGGCAATTTATTGAAATTATTTAAAATCTATAAATGAAGAGAGATGTAAATGAGTACAAAACGAGATGTTTATTTTATAACCGGCGGCAGCGGTTTCATTGGTAGCAATTTTATTCATTATCTATTGGAAAAATATGATGATGAGGTGTTCATCATTAATTATGATAAACTGACCTATGCCGGCAACCCCAGAAATCTGGCATCTATTGAAAACCGGGGGAATTACCGGTTTTACCAGGGCGACATTTGCGATTGGGAATTTGTTGAAAGAGTGTTCAATCAATACCGCCCTGATTTTGTAATTAATTTCGCGGCCGAAAGTCATGTGGACCGCAGTATCGGGCAGCCTGAGGATTTTATTCGCACAGATACTCTGGGTGTGTTTTATCTTCTGGAAGCCTCCAGAAAACATGAGGTTAAACGATTTATCCAGATCAGTACCGATGAGGTTTACGGCTCCATTGAAGAAGGAAAATTTACAGAGGAATCTCCCCTGTTTCCCAGCAGCCCATACTCCGCCAGCAAAGCCGGTGGTGACCGCCTGGCATACTCCTATTTCGTCACCTATGATATGCCGGTAATCGTGACCCGCGCATCCAATAATTACGGCCCCATGCAATATCCGGAAAAATTGATTCCGCTCTTCATTACTAATGCCATGGATGATAAAAAATTACCCATCTACGGTGATGGTAAAAATGTCCGGGACTGGTTGTACGTGAAAGACCATTGCTCGGCAGTGGAATTTATTCTGCGCAATGGCAAAGACGGCGAGATCTACAATGTCGGCGGCAATTGCGAAAAAGAAAATATGGAGATTACACAGGAAATTCTCAAAGCCACCGACAAAGACGAATCGCTGATCAAATACGTGAAAGACCGCGCCGGGCATGATCGCCGCTACGCTCTGGATGATACTAAGCTGGAGAAGCTGGGCTGGCAGCGGGAATATGATTTTGAAACCGGTATGAAATTAACTGCTGATTGGTATAAAAATAACCGCGACTGGTGGGAACCGCTGAAAAGTGGTGAATACCTGGATTTTTATAAAAAGCATTATGGGGAAGAGTTGTAGATTTTTGCAACCACGAAATACACGAAACAAACGAAAAATAATTAACACTCTTTTTAATATGAACTAAAAGTTCATGATAGTATATTTGCTGAAGTTTTGAAATTATTATCTATTAAGGGGGTATTGTGAAATATCGCAACCTATTAATGACAATTCTCATCATGGCCGGAATTCTCACCGGACAAAATATTGACCGCTTCGGCCGCCAGCGGGAAACTGCGCTGGAATTCTCCACTATAGAGCAGAAAAAAAACCTGCTGGAAAAATCCAAAGAAATGAATCTTCAGACACCGGAAAATCTGATGATGTTACCTATCGAAAAAGCGGTAAATCCGGAAGAATATATTGTCGGCCCCGGCGACCAGTTTGGGATCAACATCAACACATTGGAAAATCTGAATTTTGTCAGCAATGTCGGCCCTGCCGGCGATATTCTGATACCGACCGTCGGTGTTGTCAATGTTAATAAATTGACTCTCAAAAAGGCAGTTGAAACTGTTGAAAATTTTGTTCTGGAAGAAGGATACAAAACAGCCGATGTCTATGTGGCGCTTCTGAATGTGCGCCAGTTCAAAATTCAAATTGCCGGGGCGGTGAATAATCCCGGTTTTTACATTGTCACACCACTGACACGGATGAATGAAATTGTTGAGATGGCTGAAGGCTTCCATCCTTTCGCCAGGGAATTCGCCGCAGAAATTCATAAAAATGATAAAAAGATCAAAACAATTGATTACCTGGACTATATACTGACGGGAAATCTTGATAATAATCCGAATTTCAATGATGGCTGCAAGCTTTTCATTCCCTTTGGCGACCTGGAATCAGAAAGCGTGGCAGTTCGCGGTTCAATCGAAAACAGTGGCTATGACATTATCAAACCCGGTGAAACTCTTGGCAATTTTATCAATCGCAGGGTGGGCTTTATGGAAACTGTTGATTTACAGTCCGTCTCAATTACCCGGAATGATGAAATTCTGGACATCAACCCTGTCAATTTATATAAGCAGGAATTACAAGCCGGTGATATCATCGACATTTTTACTGAAAAAGGTGTCTCTGTCAATGGTTTTGTGAATGTGCCGGGCAGTTATAAATTCTTCCCCGGCTATACCTGCGCCGATTATGTGGGACTGGCCGGCGGTAACAGCCTGGAAGGAAATGTTAACCGGGCGGTAGTCAAACATCTGGACGGCACTGTGGAAAGAGGGCCCGATGTCATCATTCGACGGGGCGATCTGATCATTGTACCGCGATCACTGACTCAGTGGCTGGTGGGGAATACATCAATTTTTCAAATTATCGCGTCAATGGCATCCATCTATATGTCCTATTTGGCAGCGACGAAATAAATTTTTGAGGGAAACGTTGTGAAAGAAAAAGAAATGAATTTAATAGATTTGATCAAGTATCTATGGAGCAGAAAAAAATTTATAATAACTACTGTATTTATCATTACTTCGATATCAATTGTGATATGCTTATTCCTACCCAAGTGGTATAAATCAACGGCAATTTTGATGCCTACAACCAATGATGATTCCGCTTTATCATTACTAAGCGGTGGCTTATCGGGAATGAGTTTTGGCAGGATGTTTGGTAATAACACGGATCAGTTTAAAATTTTAGCAATCATCAAAAGCCGGAC
>CAYYMT010000029.1:0-16212 GCA_964472715.1 uncultured bacterium
GCAAAAGCATTGTCACTGGCGCTGTATTTTTCGCCGGTTCCGTCAGGTCGCTCCAGGGTTGTCACATCCATATCATCGCCAAAGGACATACGGGAAAATCCCATTCCCAGCGTACCAATTCCCGGCAGGACAATGCCGACACCGGCGAATTGCATACCGATATCAGCGATATAAGGTTGCTGAATAAACTTGGCTTCGCTGCGGTCCATAAAGGCCATTCCGGCGGGATTCCAGTAAATGGACATGAGGTCATGGGTGTAAGCCACCTGGGCATCCCCCATGGCATTGCCCGCTCCTCCCAGTCCAACCTCCAGAAAATTAGCCGTTGTTGTTCCGTAGCGATAAGGTTCCAGAGCGAAACTCTGCCGGCACATCAAGACCAAGATCAAAAGGGCCATAGACAATTTTATAGAATTCATAGGTTTCATGTTTATACCTTTCAAATCTTTTATTTAATAATTCCGAACTTACCGATTTTCTCTTTGCCGGTGAGTTCATCTTCGACATGATAAATATACATTCCGGCGGCAACCTCAAGGCCTTCGCTGGACAAAAGGTCCCAGTGTATGGTGCCGGTGCTATAATCCCCAAGCCCGTCAAAATCCACCAGACCGTCCTCCGGTGCATGCAGCGTTTCCACCAATACACCACTGGACGTAAATATTTTAATCGTACAATTGGTCGGAATGTGGGTGAACATAAGGCGGCGTTTCTGGTTCAGCGATGTGTTGGAAACCGCCGGTTCCATCATGTTTGTGGCAATGTACGGATTGGGTACAACCCTGATGTCATCCATTGTATCTTTGAGTTCTTCCTCATCAATGGAATCCTGCCCGGTGGCGGTAAAAGTAATAAAATCATCTCCGCCAAAGGGCCGGTTAAAAGTGACTTTATAAACATCATTGGGTTTCGGCAGTTCATTCTCATCAGAGGCATTGTGAAAATCCATCAGGAAAACAGTGCCCACCATTGAAATATTGGAACCACGGGGGCCGATGATAAATTTATCCTCCAGCAAATCCACCTGCCGGTTATTGTTCAGGTCCCAGCAGATCACTGCCATTCGCTCATATTTTCCCGTGACTGAATCCGGCGGAAAGCTACGGTTTTCCACATAAAAATTCATCTTTGTAATTTGCGGATTGAGACACTCCTCAAAAACATTAATGGAAGTGCCGTCGGCCTGTCGCGGATTTCCTCCGTAAACACTGACGACATTCCCCAAATGTTCATATTCTTCCGTAAAAATGATATAATAATCCCAGGGCGCGCGTATGGCATCCCGTTCATAAAACTCGATATTGACGGGCGCGTTACCCTGTAGCCATCCACATGCATCAGGATTTAAACTGGCAGTAAGGGAATTCATTTTCACCCGCAAACGAATGCCATCGAAAATATCAGAATATTTGCCCTGACCTGATACAGGCAGATGATAAAATGTACGGTCAGGGGATGTGTATTGAGATAGCATTGAATTATAGTTGTTGGGAATTAAATTATTATTAACATCCGGCACCAGCCGGTCTTGAAACACCAGTACTTCACTGTTTGGATCCGTCACATCATAAACAGAAACACCGGAAGCGGTAAACAAGGAACCGCGGTCTTCATAGAACTTGATGGCGTCTTTTAAGTCCGGATAAATAATGCTGTTCAGGGTTGATGTATGAAATTTTACTTTGTAGGTATGGTCTTCCTTGACATCGCCTTTGACGACCACTTCGGGAATAATCTCGCCGGTGCCCATTTGCAAACCGGAATAATCCACATCAGCATTACTGCTGCTGGTCACTCCTGCCGGCTCAGATCCTGGGGTCACAATAGCAACATTTTTCCCGATAAAAGTCACATTTTCAGATTCATCCAGTTCGATCACCGTGTTATTTTCTGAAGGGCCAATGCCATATCGTTCATCACTTAATGAAGAAATATTCTGTGTTGATATTCTATCCGGTGATATTCCGTAATCATAGGCCACCAGGGCGTAATAATAGGTCCGTCCATTCTGCACGGTAGAATCCACAAAGGAATGAGAAATGCCGGTATCATCACCCAGGTAGTATCCGGTGCCGTCTTTCAAGGCAAAATCCGTAAAGCCTTTTTTGCCATTGATCAGATCACATTGAAAAATCGGTTTTTTGTAGGTCGGCGTACCATATCCGTCGGTGATCTGTTCGGCGTCGGCGAAGAATTTATCGGTTGAACGGAATAGTTTATAGCCTTCAAAATCATTTTCTCCTTTCAGGAAAGGCTCACGGGTGGATTGGTCGGCCCGGTTGTCCCAGGTAAGAATAACATGACCATTTTTAGGGGTCGCTGTTAATGTCGGCATTTCAGGCGGCTGGGCAAAGCGATAATCTTTTTCATAAATGATCTGAACTGTTTTCTTTAATTGAAATAATGCCGGTGCAGAATGATCAGCACTGATCAAGCCGGTCTGATCTTCAAAGGAATGCAACTCTGCCATGGAAATTCGTTCCGTCCGGCCTTTGTAAAGCGGGAAAACCCCGGATGCGAACACTTCCGCCAGATTAGTCAGATCAGAAGAGGATTGCGACATGGAATCGCCGCTGGTCATATTCCACATGGACTCATCGTTACGGAACCAGTTTTTGTAAGGAACCACGTGTTCCGGCACCTGAAACAATCTAAATGTGGTCAGTCCCAGCATGTCGGATTCGGAAATATCGACAGTGGCGAAATTAGGTTCCGAGCCGATGCCTTCCACGTAATCAGGCTTGTGATTACATTCGGTGCCATTGGCGTCAGGTCCGGTATAATTAAGATCATTGGGGCCGACGCCGTCAGTGCCGATATCATCACCGGCATATTCCTCAGGATCATAAATTCCGTTTCCATTGGCATCAACACCATCGGTCCAGTCCTGGTCCTCATCAGCGTCCCAGTGTTCCTTCAGGTCTTCTTCCTTTAACCCATAATATTCCAGAAATTTTCCCATGTCACTAATGCCGGCAGTTGGGCCGACTTTTGCCATGGCAACATTATCACGCTTTTCATCTGTAAGGCCATCCTGATCGTTATCTATACCGTCATCTGCTATACCGGGACTTTCCAAATAGGCAAAGCCCTGGATTCCGGCTTTCAGACCGCCCAGGCCCACACCATCTTTGTCCCAGGCATAAGAAAGATTCAGCGGCGGGCCGCGAAAATAAGCATCCTCACCCAGATCATCACCACCGATATTATTATCCACCCAATAGCCAAAGGTCATTTCCGGCAGGTCATAATCCGATATATTGGCAATGGTATATTCCCAAAAAACTGCATCCCGGGCATGGGGATTATTCCATTGAAATCCGCGCATTTCCACACGAACACCGATACCGCCCCAGGGTTTTCCGCGCTGAGTAGTAATGTCCGGTTTTTTATCGCCGATAAAAATACCGGGACGGGGATAATATTTAACACTGTCGTCTTCTCCAAGATATTCCTGATCCTGAGCATCATTAGCCACGATAAAGGATTCCAAATCGGCATACTGAACGCCCCGGCCAAATCGTCCGTTCCACTCCCCCTGCCATTTTTTAAAATCACCGGAAGCCGGCCAACCCTCCATCGGCCAGGAATGTTCATCATTACTGAGCGCCGGTGTTTCACTGTTAATATTTGAATAACCGGAAGCCGGGTGCAATCCCCATTCAATCGTACCAGTAGGATCCATATCCATTTCTTCCCGGTAATTGGTTTGACAATAGAACAGTTCATTTACCTTATAACCCTGACTGACATATCGGGAGATATTTTCTTCCCCTTCCACAGGGATTGAATCCCCGGCAATATAAACATGAGCGCCAAGGATCAAACCAATACCGTCATTCATTTTTGTGCCCTGATTATTATTAGGCCAGCGGGAAGCGTCGGGCATGGGCCAGTCCCCTAGCTCTGTGTTATTTTTAAAAGCGATCAATACACGATTCCCGGTCATTCGTCCCAGCCGCTCCAGATTTGGATCACCGGCGGTATCGTCCGGCCCGTTGTAAACTCTTGCCTGTCCCCACAAGGTGATCGACATTACCAGGATCAACAATAAACTATATAATGACTTTTTGATTTTCATAAAATTAAATCCTTTCGGTCTTTTTAGAAATTGATTTCCAAACCTATTTTCACCTGTCTGGGTGCTGAGTAGGCCGTTTTATAGAAAATACGCTCTTCATAGGTTGTAAAATCGCTTTTATGGGAGAGTAAATCTTCATCACGTATAATGGATTGATTGGCTCGTCCGGTATTGCCGTTTACCCAATTCTCATTCAACCGGTCAAAAAGATTGTAAACCTGCATTTTTAACCGCATACGAATACCGTAAATGCTGGCGAAATTGTAATGGGCTTTCAGATCGGTGCTAAAGGTCGCCGGTTTGTAACTATTGTTGGGTAATAGATTAATTCGCGCCAGCCGGTTATCAGAAATCGGGCTCCAGGTATAAATGCCGCCGCTGCCGTAAAAAGTGGTTATTGTCGCGCCGTATTTTGCTGTATTGTATCCGATCGTCACATTCAACGTATGCCGCTGGTCCCAACTCATAGGAATTAAAGTCGGTACAGGGTCCTGGCTGTCTCCGGCGCGGTTAAAGGTAAACTGCGGATTATCAGCATTTCCCCGTGTATATTGCAGGGTGTAATTGGTGTTCAGGTAAATATTGTTCCAGTTAATATTGTATTTCAATTCAAGCCCCCTGGCATTGCCGTAATCCTTATTGCCATAGAGCCCGAACCAGACATTATTATAAGTCTGCACCTGATTGATGGTCGAGAGATTATAAATATCTTTATAAAAAAGCGCCACTTCACAATCCATGTACTGGTTGATCTCCATCCAGTAGCCCACTTCATAATTAACGGTTTTTTCAGGCATCACCCGTGGATTTCCCACAACAGCTTCATAAGAAGTTGTGCCGACAACATAGGAGTTGTTTTGGTACATGGTGCTGAAGGGCGGAAATTGTGTGAAATGGCCATAACTGAAGCGCAGTAATGCTGAACTACCCAATTGATACCCAAGTCCAAATCTCGGACTGAGACTGGTCTTGGGTTCCGTATCCGGATAGTCGGACATTCTTTCAGGATTATCAGGAAAATCCAATTGATTGCCGGGATTTCTTGGCTGCGTCGGATAAACAGTATTGGGATCGAAATATTCATACCGCAACCCGAGATTCAGGGTCATTTCATCAAATTCCATTTTGTCCTGAATATAAGCGGAAATTTCAATGGGCTGTTTATCATACATATCCGTATAAATTGTTGAGTCCGGAAGCACTTCCGGTTTGTAAAAACTTGGGTACCCTTCCAGCGGTGTATTACGGTAAACATTTAGGATATTGCGGTTTTTCACATTAAAATCATGTTGTGTGAACAATGCTCCCATTTTAAAACTATGGTTCTGATTGACCTGCCAGGTAAGATCAATCTTAGCGTCCCGTTTTATGGTTTTGGTGATATTGTGGCCTTTCTCCTGTCCGCCGGTATAAAAGCCGGTATAGGTGGTTCCATTGAGATAGGAGTCATGGACATAGCGTTCATCCAGCGGATCTTCATATAAATACCAACCGCTGTAATTGTATATCTGAGAGAGTTTGATCTCGTAAAAGGCCCGTCTGGAAAAGGGATGGTTGAATTTCAGTGTAAGCATTTCCGAACTGCGGTAAGAGGCATTTTTCCCATCAGGATTATATTTAAAATTATGGTCGTAATTATGCCAAACATCTTCATTTTTCAAAAATAGTAAAGAGGTGCGTGTGGATCCCAGTTTCAGCGAGAGTTTTCCGGAAACATTGAGATTGTCACTGCGATTCATATCCACGATTGCGCTATCACCGGTATGCTCGGAAAAATAATCATCGGGATAGCCGGAAAAATCACTCAGATCGTCCACTTCAAACCGACGAATTCCCGTTAAATGATTTTTATTGTTTTGGTATCGGGCGTTGATGAAAAAATAAAGCAGGCCTTTTTTGATCGGGCCATCGAGATAAATTCGATAATCCTGGTTGCGGGCGAATTCTGTACTGGATAAACCGGTAAAAATATCATTATTGCCGGTATAATAGTTTCCAAGATAACCGGAAATACTGCCGTGTAATTCATTGCCGCCGTCTTTGGTCACCAGGTTCACCACGCCGGACATGGCCTTGCCATACTCGGCGTTGAAAGTACCTGTGATCACCTCCATGTCCTGGACGGCATCCACATTCATATCCACAGATTGCCCGCGATTCAACGCATTATCAATCTGCATGCCGTCAATCATGTAGGAGACCTCGCCGGAACGTCCGCCGCGAAAGTGGCCATTTACCACACCAGCCTGCATATTCACGATCTGGCCAACACTTTCAACCGGTAGTAACGCCATGTCTTCTGACGACACATTGCGAATGGAGCCAGTCTGATCTTTCTTGGTTGATACCCGGTCGGCGGAGACATAGACAGCTTCCCCCTCAATAACAGTTGCTTTTAATTCAGCATTGATCTGAGATGTACGGCCAACGGAGACATTCAAATCCTGAATAGTCAGCTCCGCAAAACCCATCATTCTGATTACGACATTGTAATTACCGGGAGGTACATTCAAAATATAGAAACTGCCGGTCGCATCAGTTGCAGCTCCCATGGAAGCATCCTTCAATATCACATTGGCGCCAATTAATGGTTCACCGGTTTCCGCATCCCTGACCATACCGGATATTTTACCGGTAGTGGCAGCGAAAGAGATTTCGCCCACCGTTAAAAGCAATGCAAGCAACAGTATATTCAATACGCTCTGTTTCATGTATAACCCTCTTTCTTTATAAATGGCTTCATTTTAACCAGCAATATTTTACGAAACTATTTTCGAAAATTAACAAAAATAAATCTAAATGCAAATATTTTTTTCTATTTTGATAGCCTGTCACTTAATTTGTATTCGACAAAAAATATCTAAATAAAAAAAATCAAACTTTCTGAATACTAAATTTTTAAGAGATAATTTATTGAAATTCGAAAATATTAGTAAAATCTTCAGAATCGGGTTTTCCATAAAACAGAAAATTGCAATTCTTTTTGCTTTAACTCTTGACGCCTATTCGATTTTAAATCTGATTACATACCGCCATCTTATGCCATTGGATAATTATAAAAAATAATCTAACCGATTGATTTAAAGACCATTAATAATTCAAATTTAAAACCCCAAAAAAAGTTTTGCAGTTTCGAAAACTGTTTCGTATATTAATTTTGAGTTTCGGGATCAGTGACAAACCTATTGTTTTTTAAGCAGAATGAAAATTTTTAATTGGATTAGTATAGAGGAGCCGGATGTATACAATTAAAGATATCGCGAAAATGGCCAGTTGTTCACAGTCGACAGTTTCGAAAGCGCTTAATGGCCGCCAGGATATCAGTAAGAAAACCAAACAAAAAATTCTGGATATTGCCGCCCGGCATAATTTTGTTCCCAATAATTCCAGAAAATACAATCATAATCACCGAACTGAAAATATTGGCGTTGTGTTCTGCAAAGAATCCCAGCCTTTGTCTGGCAATCCCTTTTATTCCAGAGTCCTGGAAGGGATTGAAGGCGAATTGGTACTGAACAATTATAATTTGGTATTGAACCTGCTGCCGGAAAATGCCGGAAACGGCATTCCCAAGATGATCAAGGAACGAAAAATAGACGGCCTGATAATGATCGGCATTATGACCGATGATTTTATTCAGCAGATAAAAAATATCGAAATACCGGTAATTTCAGTTGATCCGGCCTATGAACACGCGGATTTAAATAAAGTGACAATAGACAATGAACGGGGCGCTTATGTGGCGACTAAATATCTGATTGACAAAGGGCACAAAAAAATTGCCTTTATTTCAGGGGTTCTGGAAAGATCCAGTTTCAAATACCGGTTTAATGGCTATGCCAAAGCCATGAAATCTTTCGGATTGCCGATTATTAAGGATTACATCAAATGCAGCGGTGTGGAAAAGGGATACGAACAGGTGTCCGAACTTTTAAAATTAAAAGAGAGGCCCACAGCAATTTTTTCTGCCAATGACACCAACGCCCTGTACGGTTACAAAGCAATTCTGGACAGCGGACTGAACATTCCTGATGATCTCAGCATGGTAGGGTTTGATGATATTTCCATGGCAAAATACGCCTCCCCGCCACTAACAACAGTACGGGTTTATAAGGAAGAAATCGGTTCAGTGGCGGTGCGAAAACTCTTAAGTTTTATCGACCAGAAGCCCGATTCCCGGGTGCATGTTCTGGTACCAACCCGCTTTGTCGAACGAGATTCTGTCAAATCAATAAATATATGAATTGACTTAAGAAAGTAAAAAAAGTGATCTTTTATTAACACACGAAGGAGGAATGTATGAGAAAGATGTTACATCTTTTTTTGGTACTGGCAATCGTCTTTGCCGGTAATTCATTTGCCCAGGTTTTTGCAGACTTTGAAGATGCTGCAGCGGGTACAATGGGATTTGTCGATGGTGACTGGGGCACAGCAATCTCCAGTATTGAACAGGTTGCCGACCCTACCGGCAGATCAGAGGGAGCGTTGGGGATTAATTTTGATGCAGCCGGGGATAAAGACCCGGTAATGGTTACAAAAGTTGACTTGCCGGGTACGCCCGCGATGTTATCGATTGATATCTGGTTGCCGGCTGATTGCCCCGATAGTATTTATTTTAAAATTTTCAATCAGGATGTAAACTGGTCCTGGCAGGACAAAGGATATTATGCCGCAGATATTCCAAAAGAAACCTGGTATCCGGTTTATTTTGATTTCAGGATTGGGGAACTGAATGGCGCTGACTATTCTCAGACACTGGAAACGCTGGGAATCGAATGTCAGGCTTACGAAGTTGTGGATTCAAACAAAACATGGACCGGCCAAATACTTATGGATGATGTAAAATTTATCGGTGCCGAACCAACAGTATATGCGGATTTTGAAGATGCTGCAAAGGGTACTTATGGTTTTGTTGATGGCGACTGGGGCACAGGAATCACAAGCATTGAAGCTGCGGACGGTGTGTTGAATATCAATTTTGATGCCACCACTGTATCAAATGATCCGGTAATGCTTACCAACGTAACCGGCCTTGAAGAAATCGATGTTATTTCCTATGGTCTTTGGTTACCGGCAGATACTCCCGATTCTTTACTTTTCAAGTTTTTCTCACAGGATGAGCCGAACTGGAAATGGCAGGATGTGCTTGTATATGCTGTAGATATTCCGAAAGAAACATGGTATCCGATAACATACAGCCTGGCACAAAAATCGGCTGAAGGCGGAGACTTCTCCGTTAAGGCCAACACACTTGGAATTGAAGTTGACGGAAGAGAACTTCCTGCGGACCAGCAATCATTTGTTGGAACGATCAAAATGGACAATGTTCTTTTTATGAACGAAGAAACCGGTTCTAAATGGGTGCTTGCTGACTGGGAGTCGGCTGTTGCAGACCTCTACCTTGAAAAAGGTGGCTGGGGTTCTGACGGCAATGGAATCCAGGTGATGGAGAGAAGAGAAGACCCAACCGGCAGAAGTGAAGGTGTTCTTTATACATCATGGGAAATTGAGGCCGGAGCTACCGAACCGAAAGATGCTTTGACAAAAACCCCCATTGACCTTGGCTGGACAGCCGAAGAAGATGGTGCCACTGCTATTACGATTGATGTTTTTGTCCCGGAAGATTTTCCGACAGACCTAACCCTGGAGATGTTTATGCAAAGCCACGACTGGGGATGGTATTCGAATCAAGCAACAATTGGTGCTGATTCTACAGTTGTTCCAGGTGAATGGAGTACAATCGGAATTGATTTAGCAGGCAATGCAGATGTATTGAAATTACGTGAAGGTAATCCACAGAAATATGGTATACAGATTTATGCTCCAAACGGTGTTACGGCTGACATTCTCTGGGATAATCTTACAGTAGAAGGTCTGGAAGCGCCGGATGCAGTATTGCATACACCGACGATTGTTCCTACGCTTTATGATACAATCTTTGCACAATCGGGTAAAGAAAATATCTATCTAAATCTGGAATGGGATGATGCCGACCAACCCGGTATGGAAGTTTTTGATGTTTATATGAGTGAATCACCAATATCTGATCTGTCAGATGAAGGTGTCATTCGAATTGGCACTGATATACCCCATGGAGTTGGATATTGGTCCCACCGACCCTATACTCCTACTGGGGCAGCCAAGACATATTATTATGCAGTGATCGCAAAAATGGGTGAAGATGTTACGGAATTAACAGCTGAAGGGTCTGCCGGTCCAATTGAATTCGAAAAAACAAACCTTCCGGCAGTTGCCAAATATGATCCAGATTTCGCCGATGTCTTTACTCTTGATGGATTGGATTCAGAATTTACTGATGAATACAAAGTTAACGCTATTACACCGGAATCAGCCGGTAATGCGGAAGCAGAAAACTGGAGTCTTGAATCAGAAGACTTAATGTTCAATAATACTTTTGTAATGGACGATGATTATCTCTACATCTCTGCTGATGTAACCGATAATAGTGTCCTGACAGAAGAAGGTGTCAGCCAGGCCTGGCAGGGTGATGCGCTGGAATTTTTCATCGGTGCCTATGATATCAGAGAACAATCGGCATGGCATACAAAAGGTGATGTTGGTACAGCGGGAACCGGTGACCACAGATGGGCATTCACAGCCTGGGGTACAATCGAACTCAATGGTTATCAGGTTGTCGAAAATTACGCTGGTGTGGAATCCATCGTTTACCAGAAATGGGGTGGTGACGGTTACATTATTGAAGCAAAAATCAATCTTGATTCTTTATCCGCCGATGGTAACTTTACAGTGGCTAATGGTATGATGCTTCCATTGAAGATAGATTGTAATGACAGGGATCCTGATAACAATGACGATGGCCGCACGCTTTCTGTTAATTATGGCGGTGCCGGTAATACTGAAAACTGGTTACGTCCAAGCAGTTGGGGCTATATGTTAGTTGGTGACCCTGAAGTTGCCATTGATGATGATGAAGCGGTTGCTATGAAGTTTGAACTTCAGGACAATTATCCAAATCCCTTCAACCCCACAACCAATATCAAATTCCAGATTCCGGCTGTAACAAAGGTAGATCTGGCAATTTACGATATGCTGGGTAACAAAATTAAAACTATTGTCAATGAAAAACGCAATGCCGGTACCTATGATGTGCAATGGAATGGTACCAATGATATGGGCGCAATGGTTTCCAGTGGTGTCTATTTTTACAAATTACGCACTGACAACCATATCGCAACCAAAAAAATGATGTTTATCAAATAATCCTATTCTTAACGCTAAGTGGGCAGTATATGCTGCCCACTTTTTTTGACATTAGATTCCTATTAAATAATAATTAATCACATAAGTAATCGGCGCTTCTGTGGATTTTTTATATGATTAATTATTACAACTGAAAACGATGAAAACAAACAGGATTTTTTCAAGATGAAATTACATACCCTTGATATAATTATAATGGTTCTCTATATGGTTATCATCACTGTCATCGGTTTCCTGATGAAAAAACGGGCTGAACAGGGAGAAAAAGAATATTTACTAGGTGGCAACCGCCTGCCCTGGTACATGCTGGGATTGTCCAATGCCTCGGGGATGCTGGATATCTCCGGTACCATGTGGCTGGTGACTATCGGGTTTATTTACGGATTGAAATCCATCTGGATTCCCTGGCTCTGGCCGGTATTCAACCAGATTTTTATGATGGTTTATCTGTCCAAATGGCTACGGCGCTCGGGAGTCACTACCGGCGCGGAATGGCTCAAAACCCGTTTTGGCACCGGCAGCGATACCCAACTTTCCCACATCATTGTGGTTATTTTCGCTGTGATCAGTTGCCTGGGTTTTTTGGCCTATGGATTTATCGGTTTGGGAAAATTCGTAATGATCTTTGTGCCCTGGGAAACAGTGGCCGGTTTTTTTGGGTTTAATCCCGCTATTGTCAGCCCGGCCTTTGTTCCTCATGTCTACGGCATCGTTTTTACATTGCTGGCGGCGAGCTATAGTCTGATGGGCGGAATGGCCGGCATTGTCTGGGCCGATGTAGTCCAATATACAATTATCACCATTTCAGCTATTGTGGTGGCTATTATTGCCATGACAAAACTGGCGGCTGCCGGGCCACTCAATGTTCCCGATGGATGGTTTAATCCTTTTGCCGGATTGACCCTGGACCTGGACTGGAACACTATCATTCCCCAGGTGAATGCAGTGATTAAAACCGATGGCTACTCGCTTTTCTCGGTTTTTATGATGATGATGCTGTTCAAAGGCATTTTAGTATCAGCCGCCGGTCCGGCGCCGAATTACGACATGCAAAAAGTGTTATCCACCAGGAATCCCAAAGAAGCCGGCATGATGAGCGGTTCCGTATCAGTTATTTTAATGCCCTTTCGCTATTTATTGATCACCGGGTTTATCGTACTGGGGTTGCTCTTTTTCGATAAACTGGACCTGATGATAGGCAGCCGGATTGATTTTGAACAGATCCTGCCGGCAGCCATGGTAGAATTTATACCCGTAGGGTTTTTAGGGCTGCTGCTGGCCGGACTGACCGCTGCTTTTGTATCGACTTTTTCCGGCACTTTGAATGCGGGACAGGCTTATATTGTCAATGATATTTTTCTCAAATATATCAATCCCAAAGCAAAGGGAAAGCATATCGCCCGGATCAGCCAGTTCGTCGGGCTTGGCCTGGTGGCTTTTTCAATCATTCTGGGAGTATTTGCCCAGAACATTGACAGTGTGCTGAAATGGATTGTTTCCGGTCTTTATGGTAGTTATGTAGTCTCCAATGTGCTTAAATGGTACTGGTGGCGCTTCAATGGCTATGGCTATTTCTGGGGTATGGTGGGCGGAATGGTACCGGCGCTTATTTTTGCCAGAATTATTCCCAGCCAAAACCAACTCTACTTTTTTCCCATCACACTGGCTGTCTCGGCTATTGCCTGTATTTTTGCCACATTAAAAACACCCCCGACGAATGAGACGACATTAAAAGAATTCTACAAAAAAGTCAGGCCCTGGGGTTTCTGGAAACCAATCCATGAAAAAGTCGTCGCTGAAAATCCCGGATTCGTCAATGACAGCAGTTTCAAAACCGATATGCTCAATGTCTTAGTCGGTACGATCTGGCAGACCGCCCTGGTGGCAATTGCCATTTACCTGGTCACAATGAAGTGGCTACCGGCCGCGATTTGTTTCGGGATTATTGCCATTACCTCCTTTTTACTCAAGAAAAACTGGTATGATAAAATTGAAGGCGAAGGATATTAACCTGAATTATTCATGAATTTTCAAATTTTAAAAAGAAAGTGAATAAAATGAAAAAATTATTGTTACTGATCACGCTTTTGGCAAGCATACTGTTTGCCGGGGACAGCTTTAGAAATTTTATTACCGCCAAAGATGGCAAACTTTACGATGGAACCGAAGAATTTCGCTTCATTTCCTGGAATATTCCCAACCTGAATTTTGTAGAAGATGAAATGCTGATTCAGCGTAAACATGCTTTTCGCTTACCCAATGAATATGAAATTCGCGATGCCATGGAATCGGTGAACCAGTTAGGCGGACGGGTCATTCGCTCCTATACAATTCCCGTCATCAGGGAAAGTGACACGCCGGATATTCCACGCTATGTATTAGGCCCGGGACAATTCGATGAGGAATCATTTAAATGTATGGATACGGTCCTGGCGCTGGCAAATGAAACCGGTATTCGTCTCATCGTGCCATTGCTGAATAATTGGAAATGGATGGGCGGCGTCCCCCAGTATGCCGGCTTTCGCGACAAGGAATTCAAGGATTTCTGGGACGATCCGCAACTGATCGCGGACTTCAAAAAAACCATTGATTATGTCCTCAACCGCACTAACACCATAACCGGTGTTAAATATAAAGACGACAAATCCATTCTCTGCTGGGAAACCGGAAATGAACTCCAGTCAACACCGGAATGGACATCGGAAATTGTTAAATACATTAAAAGCATTGATAAAAACCACCTGGTCATGGACGGGTATCACTCCAATCGATTACGAGAAATATCCATTACTGATCCCAATATCGATATTGTGACCACCCATCACTATGAATCAACAGCTGATGAATTATTGAAAAATGTGGTAAAAAACCTGCAGGACCTGAAGGGAAAGAAACCCTATGTGCTGGGAGAATTCGGATTCCTCAGCACCACTGCCATAACAAAAATTCTGGATAAAGTCATTGAAACCGACATTGCCGGCGCATTGATCTGGAGCCTGCGCCATCATCGCCGGGAAGGCGGGTTTTACTGGCATTCGGAACCCCTTGGGGGCGGACTCTACAAGGCTTATCATTTTCCCGGTTTTGCATCGGGAGATGAATATGACGAAACCGGCGTCATCAATATGATGCGCGCAACAGCCTATGAAATTCAGGAAAAACCACTTCCTCAACTACCGGTCCCTAAAGCACCGGTCTTGCTTCCGATAAGTGATGTTGCAAAAATTAATTGGCAGGGGTCGGTAGGCGCTTCCGCTTATGACATTCAACGGTCGGAAAATAAAACAGGCCCCTGGGAGACTGTGGGATTTAATGTTTCTGACGCGAAATATCAATATACAGACCTTTACCAGGATGAAACAGCGCAAATCGGCGAGGACTATTTTTACCGGGTAATTGCCAAAAATTCATCCGGACAGTCCAACCCATCCAATATTATGGGCCCGGTGAAAGTGGAATACCTGGCATTGATCGACCACATGAACAATTTCGGCAAATTTTATCAGTCCCGGGGTAACATTCAGATCAAAACCGATAATGACAGAATATTCAAAGAAGATATGTTTCGCATTCAGGGACAAAAAGGTCATGAACTGGTCTATTATGTGGATGGCAGTCTGATCAGCGGTCAGGTCTTCACCTTTTCGCAAAAAACCGATGCAGTGCTGACATTTTTTGTCAGTCATGATGGTGAAAAATATTTGCCAATCAAAAGTGAAATCCAAAACTATTCCTTCGGCAAAGGCGATTATAGTTACCAAAACCCAATCCTGTACACCCTTGACTTCGCTGACAATTCCCAAAAATATTTAAAAATAAAATTTAATGACACCGCTCAACTATCACGGATAGAATTAAAATATGGAAAATAAAATTATAGACAATCTGGAAAAACGCCTGGCGAGAGAATTGTATGATAACATTCTCGCCTTTTGGATCAATAATAGTATTGATAATGAATATGGCGGTTTTCAGGGCCGGATTTTTAATGACCTGACAGTGGAGGAAAAGGCGCCCAAAGGACTGATCCTTACCGCCCGGATCTTATGGACTTTTTCAAAAGCCTATAACATTACGAAAATCAATGATTACCTGGAAGTGGCCACCCGTGCCTATAACTATTTACTGGATAAATTCCGGGACACAGAATACGGCGGGTTTGTCTGGATGGTGGATTACCGGGGCAATTTTCTGGATGATAAAAAACGCGCCTACGGGCAGGGATTTGCCATCTATGGATTGTCTGAGTATTACCTGGCGACTAAGAAATACCAGGCCCTGGATATAGCGATCGAGACCTTTCATACCCTTGTGAATTTTGCTTATGACAAAGAAAACTCCGGCTATTTCGAAACCTTTAACCGGAATTGGTCATTGGCTGAGGACCTGCGTCTCAGTGTCAAGGATATGAATGAAAAGAAGTCCATGAATAATCATCTGCATGTAATTGAAGGATTTGCCAATCTGTACAGAGTTTGGAGAAATCCGGCGCTGGAATCGCAATTAACCAACCTGCTTATTGATTTTCGGGATAAAATCATCAATCCCGATACTCTGCGCTTTCGCCTGTTTTTTGATGAAAAATGGGAGCCAAAATCAGACAATGAATCCTATGGCCATGATATTGAAGGTAGTTGGCTTTTGTATGAATGTGCTGAGATTTTGGGGCATGACGATTTGACCAAAGACATTCGAAAAGTCGCTATTGAAATGGCTGAAGTCTCCTTAAAAAAATCTTTGAATTCTGACGGTTCCCTGGATTATGAAGGAGAGCCGGAAGGGCTAAACCGGGAAAAGCACTGGTGGGTGATGGCGGAAGCCATGGTAGGCTATTTTAATGCTTACGAACTGACCCATAAAAAGGATTTTCTCTATGCTGCCCACAAAGT
>CAYYMT010000029.1:16312-36077 GCA_964472715.1 uncultured bacterium
CTATTATGCATTACGAAACCATACCAATTGTTCTTCTGCTGGAATCGTAAAAAGGACTTTTACAAAAATCAATATAGACAAAGGAAAATAAAAAATGGACAAAGAACAATTTACAAATGAAGTAAAAAAATTAATTAAATCCCACGAGGAATTTATCAGTCGACCCAATGAACAATTAGCCTCGGAAAACAATATTTTTCATCGCTATAAAAATCCAATATTGACCGGTAAGCACGCCCCGATTCACTGGCGTTATGACCTGGATTATGGCCGCAACCCTAAATTATTGGAACGGTTGGGCGTCAATGCTGCATTCAATGCCGGCGCTATCGAACTCAATGGTAAAATCTACTTAGCAGTACGAACTGAGGGAAATGATCGTAAATCTTTTTTCGCCATTGCTGAAAGTGACAATGGTGTGGACAATTTTCGGTTTTGGGACTATCCTGTCACCATGCCGGAAACCGAAGTTCCTGATACAAATGTATATGATATGAGATTGACAAAACATGAAGATGGCTGGATTTATGGCGTATTTTGTACCGAACGGAAAGACCCAAATGCAGCGCCGGGAGATCTGTCATCTGCTGTGGCACAAGCCGGTATCGCCCGAACCAAAGACTTGAAAACCTGGGAGCGTCTGCCGGACCTGAAATCCAATTCCCAACAGCAGCGGAACGTCGTGCTCCATGAAGAATTTGTCGATGGCAAATATGCCTTTTACACTCGTCCGCAGGATGGCTTTATTGATGCCGGAAAAGGTGGTGGTATTGGTTGGGCGCTTTGTGAAGATATCACAAATCCCATCGTCGGTGAAGAAAAAATTATTGATACCCGCGATTATCATACGATCAAAGAATCCAAAAACGGACAGGGACCGGCGCCCATCAAAACCAAAGAGGGCTGGCTGCACATCGCCCATGGCGTTCGTGGCTGTGCCGCCGGACTACGCTATGTCCTGTATATGTTTATGACCAGTTTGGATGATCCGTCAAAGATCATTTATTCGCCCGGTGGATATTTCATGGCGCCTAAAAATGAAGAACGCATTGGCGATGTCTCAAATGTGCTATTTATCAACGGCTGGGTGAAGCGGGACAATGGTGAAGTACTGATTTATTACGCCTCCTCTGATACCAGAATGCATGTGGCGACTTCCACTGTGGAAAAATTGGTCGATTACTGTAAAAACACACCGGCTGATCCATTACGCTCAGCTGCTTGTGTGGCACAGAGAAATGAAATGATCGCAAACAATTTGAACATTCTTAACAACATGAAATAAAACAGTTTGTTTTTATTTCCTTTCCTCCCTTTCGATCCTTAAGATATACTGAAAGGGAGGAAAGTTTTTGTGGTTTTAAATGGAGATAATGTGAAAGCATATGCAATAATTTTAAGCATCTTATTGACAATTTTGCCGGCTTACGGCCAGATCACCGGATTTTTTGATGATTTCGAAGATGGACAATTAACCGGCTGGCAGGTGGACGCTGACCATCAGCGCACTTTTGAATTGGCAGAATCCAATGGGATTTTAACAATAGATTATCACCGTGTCGCTGACAGTCAGGGCTGGGATAATTTTAATTTTATTCCCTCACAGGAGATCAATGTCGCTACAAATCCGGTAATTTCTCTCAATATAAGATCATCGGTGACTACAACCTTGTCAGTCAAACCGATTTATTCCAATGGCAGTGACGGCTGGTTTGACCAAAACCTGACCGGTGACAATAGCTGGCAGACCTTTACATTTCCCCTGAGTGAGGACAATTATACCAATGCAAATCTGACCCGGATTTATTTTTACCTTGACGGCGGCAGTACAGATATAAAATCGGGCACAGTCAATTTTGATGATTTTACAATCGGCGAAAGTGAATTTGTACTACGGGTAAATAATCTCGTGGCAACGACAGTCGATGAAGAGACAATCGAATTGGATTGGCAATGCAATGATACCACGGTGGTTGACCATTACAAAATCTATCGCGACAGTGCTGAAGGTTTGACCTGTCATGAAGATACATTTCTGGATTCCGTAGCCGTCAGCCATTACACTGACACGGGATTGACCGAAAACACGACCTATTTTTATAAAGTTATTGCCGTGGACACCGCCGGTGCTGAATCCGCGCCCGGTTCTGAAGCCTCAGCCCGGACCTATGATCCGAATGCCGGTATTTTGGTCTACACTGAAAGTGTCAATGCTACTGAAATTGGACGTTACGAAAAATTTGAGATCAATGTAGCAATGGAAAATGCTCATTTTGACAATCCCTACAATCCTGAGGAGATTGATCTCACCGCAGTGTTTACATCACCATCCGACAGTGTTTGGGTTATTCACGGATTCTATGATAATTTTAATAACCGGGACCAGTGGAAAGTTCGCTTTTCGCCTAATGAAACCGGTCCTTGGACTTACTTCCTGACAGCCACTGACAAGAATGGAACCGGGGAGAGTGAAATATATGATTTTAATGTTGGTGCATCTGACCATAACGGCTGGATCAGGCAATCTACTGTTAATCCGCATTACTTTGAATATGATGACGGTACAAATTACTATGGTATCGGCACCTATAATCCCTGGAACGTGAATGAAGGCGAACTTAACAATCTGAAAGCTCATGGCGGAAATTTTGTGGCTTACTGGAATATCATGTATGATGAAGGTGAAATTATTGAATCCATGAACTCCGGCCTGGGACGCTATGATCAGCCGAAATGTGGTCGCATCGATCAGATCATTCAATGGGCGGAAGAGCGGGACATGAAAGCCATGTTTGCTATCTGGCCCCATGATCTCATCTCCAATACTGTCTGGGCCCACCAGTGGCACAACAATCCCTATAATACAATTTGCAGTGTCGATGAATTTTACAGTGATGCGGAAGCCTGGGAATATCAGAAAAAACAGTACCGCTATCTCATTGCCCGCTGGGGCTACAGTCGTGGCCTGGGTATCTGGGAAATTGTCAACGAGATCAATGGTACCGACGGCTGGCAGAATGGCTTTACGGCTGAAGCGGAAAACTGGACCAGGAAAGTTGCCGATTATCTGCGGGAAAATGATCCCTACCAACGGCCAAACACAGCGTCCCAATCGGGTGGGCAGTGGTGGCCTAATGGATACCAGGTTGTGGCTGTGCCGAATGTGCACATGTACGAGACGCAGCTCATGTCCCCAAAATATCCTTCCAATCCCATGCGCAGCAGTATGTATGCTTATGAATATATTACACAGAAATTCCGGCAGGAGTTTGAAAAACCCTCTATTTTCGGAGAAGCCGGTTACACCAACAGCTATGGTAATTATTCACCGGGATCAGCCAATTATACCGCTGCCTATCATAATTCTATCTGGGTCAGTTGGGCCAATGGCATTGCCGCCACGCCAATCTGGTGGGATTACAAGCTATTAGGTGATAAAGATTTTGACCAATTAGCGGCTTTTGCGAAATTTATAACCAATCAGATGGATTACCTGGATTTGGCCCACAAAATTTATCATCCTGTGGAAGTATCCTCCCTTTACACTGATACTTATATCATGGCCCGCGACACCGTTGCTTTTGGCTGGAGCCGGCAGATCGACGGCATGGCAATTTCCGGGAAGTCCTTTTCAATTAACGGACTGGAAGACCTGACTTATTCTGTTGATTATTATAATACCTGGACCGGTGACTATCTGCAGTCAGATTTGCTCATTGTCGAAGGAGGTTCCGCAGAGATCATGGTACCGGCATTTCCCAATGACAATCCTGATGTCGCTTTTATTATTAAACCCGAAGAATTCGGTGACACGCCCCATCATCTAAGTTTATCTACCGATACATGGCAACTACTGAATGATGGTGAGTCCCTCGCTGAAATCACCTGCCTGATCAAAGATGAAGAAGGCCGGTTTTGCGGTAATGCCACCAATGAGATATCCTTTTCCATTGTTGGATCCGGTGATTTTACCTCAGAAAATACACTATCAGCCATTGGCGGAAAAGCAAAAATTGAGTACCAAAGTCCGCTTGAAACCGGTATTGTAAAAATCATAGCCGCTTCTTCAGGATTAATTGCAGATACCATCGAAATTGACATTACCAACCAATACAATTTTGATGATTTTGAACATTATAATGATGATTCGGAACTGGGAAACTTCTGGAAAGTTCGCGGCACCTCCCAGGTGCGGCTCTATTTGGATAAAAACATGATTTATGACGGTGACCATAGTTTGCGAATGCAATATAATATCGGCAATGGCGCGCCTCCTTATGCCACGGTTTACAGACCTATTTCAAAAGACCTGTCGCAGTTCAATTACCTGGGATTCTGGTATAAACCGGCTGGCACAAATCGTCAGTTAGTGGTAAGATTAACAGAAAGTGACGGGACAAACCGGGACTATTATTTTGATTTGAATGACAATACTGGAAAATATGTGGAAATTCCCCTGGCGGATTTTGAAAATGCTGATAATGATTCCATCAACCTTGGAGATGTGGATGAAATTTCTCTCAATGTGTTAAAAGGAAACGGGAATTTTGGCGAGGGACTGCTTTTTTTTGATAACATTAAATTTCTGACCACCACAATGGTTTCCATTGATAACAGTAGTTTGGAGAAAAATAGTGACAGGTTTCAACTCAAACAAAACTATCCGAACCCCTTTAATCCGGAAACAACCATAGAATTTCAAATCCAGCAAAATTCCAATGTAGAAATTCATATTTATGATCTGCAGGGTAATCTGATGGAAACCCTGGTTAATGACTTCAAATCTGTCGGAAATTACCGGGTTAAATGGCAGGCTGAAAATTATCCGTCAGGGATTTATATGTATAAGATTGTTTCCGGCAATGTTACGGAAGTCAGAAAATGTATGCTTTTAAAATAGCTAAGAAACCTTTCAAATGGTCGCCAAGACCTTTGAAATGCTTGATTTCATGAGCTGTAAATTAAAAAAATATTCCTATAAAGGGCTTAGAAACTAAAAAAATTATGAAAAAACAGATATTAAAAATAGCCATGACTCTATTGATCGTCTTAACTTCGACGTTTGCTGATACCTTGAAAGTTCTGGATCATCTTTACACCATTTCCGGTGAAAAAATACTTTCCGGCCAACACAACAGGGAACCAAATTCCGATCCTGACAAATGGACGGAATATATTTATGAGACAACCGGCAAATATCCTGCTCTCTGGAGTGGCGATTTTCTGTTTCAGCAGAGCAATATTGATAATCGCTGGACAATGATCTATGAAGCAAAGGAACAGTGGGACAAAGGCGCTGTGATTAATCTAATGTGGCACGCGTGCCCACCGGACCAGGACGAACCCTGTGACTGGGACCCCGGTGTGATCAATGCCCAGCTGGATGATAATCAATGGAACGAACTAATTACTGATGGCACAGATCTCAATAATGAGTGGAAAAAAAGAATGGATGACATTGCTGTTTATCTGCAATATCTTGAAGATAATGAGGTGGAAGTTCTTTTCCGTCCATTACACGAAATGAATCAGGGGAAATTCTGGTGGGGTGGCAGACCAGGCACCAATGGCACCGCCGAGTTATATCGCATCACTCATAATTATTTTACCAATGAAAAAGGCCTGTCCAATCTGATTTGGGTTTGGAATATGCAGGACTTGAGTTGGGATTTTGAAGCTTACAATCCCGGTGATGACTACTGGGATGTCTTTACCTTTGATATTTATGATAGTGGTTTTGATGTATCCTGGTACAATTACATCCTTGAAATCGTCGGTGAAAAGCCCATGGCTATCGGAGAATGTATGAAATTGCCAACAGCTGATATGCTGGAATCTCAGCCGCGGTGGGTATTCTTCATGAGTTGGGCGGAACTGGTGCAAAGCCACAATACCATTCAGGAAATTCGAAATATTTATAATAATTCACGCGTCATCACGCGGGATGAAATGCCGGGCTGGGGAGAATTTGGTGATACCCCTTATGAAATTGTACTATCCACTGATGTCGAGCAGTTACTAAACAATGGTATCAGCACGGCAGAAATCAAAGCAATACTCAGAGATGAAGAAGGGCTGTTTTGCGGTAATTCAACCAATGAAATTACTTATTCAGTAATCGGGAATGGTAAGTTCACTACGTCCAATGTTGTTAATGCAGAAGGGGGAAGAAGTTCAATTTTTTACCAGTCCCCCGCAGATGTTGGCATTGAAAAAATTGTGGCCTCTTCGCCGGGGCTTATTTCCGATACCGTGGAAATTGAAATTACAAATACTCATAGCTTTGACGATTTTGAAGATTATAAAGATTCCTACGAATTAGGCGTTTTCTGGTTAAAGAAAAGTACCTCGATGGCAAGACTTTACCTGGAAAAAACAATTGCTTATGATAGCAATCAAAGCCTGAAGTTCAACTACAAAATTGGTGACGGTGCACCGCCCTATTCATCAATTTACAAAGAAAACAGTGACGATCTCAGAGGATGTAAATATCTTGGATTCTGGCACAAACCCACCGGAAAAAGCAACCAAATGGCAATCCGGCTGAGCGAAGGTAATGGCACGATTTGGGACTATTATTTTGATATTGAAGGCGATTCGGGAAAGTACACGGAAGTCGCGCTGGCTGATTTCAGCAAGTACAGCGGTGCCTCAGATTCCATAAACCTGGCTGACATAGCTGAAATTTCCATCAATATTTTAAAAGGAAACGGTGAGTATGGTGAAAGTGTCATATATCTTGACGACATCAAATTTCTGACAGAAAAATCTACTGTTGCAATTGATGATGAGATTGAAAAAAAAACAGATAATTTCCGTTTGAAACAAAATTTTCCCAATCCTTTCAATCCTGAAACCACCATTGAATTTCAATTAAATAAAAGTTCTGACGTGAAACTTCAAGTTTTTGATTTACAGGGAAATTTAATCGAAACACTAATGAATAATAATCGGGCAGCCGGCAATTACCGGGTAACCTGGAATGCAACAAATCATGCGTCAGGAATTTATGTGTATAAACTTATCACCGGAAATGCAGGTAAAAGCAGAAAATGTTTGTTATTGAAATAACCACAAAAACTTCGGAATAATTGGTCTGTTCCGGTAAAAGTGGAAGTTTGAAAGACATAATTTGTAAAAACTATTTATTTAAAAATATGGGGGATGGAAATTGAAGGTCAAGACAATCCAAATTATAGCAATTACTCTTGCTTTTTTAGCTCTTTCCGGTTGTTCGGATATTGGAAAGATATCATTGTTAACCCAAAATCCCGTTCAATACCAAAAAGTTGAAATGGATATTGCTTTGCTGGCAGAATGGGAAAATCCCCATAATATTGATGAAATTGCCCTCGACATGGTTGTGGTTCCTCCTTCCGGAAAAGAGCAAAAGGTACCTTGTTTTTACTATTCCGGAAAAAGTAATGAAAAGTCTCTCTGGAAGGTCCGCTATATGCCTGCTGAAGCCGGAGACTATAAATATCATTTTGTGTTGAATCAGAAAAACCGGAAAAGTCAGCAAACAAAGACAGGAAAGTTTTCTGTCACCGAATCTGATAATAAGGGAATTTTACACGTCAATGATCTTTGGACGTTGAAATATGACAATGGCGACTTATTCCGGGGAATTGGCGAAAATATTGGCTGGGAATCCCGTGATTCTGATGATTCCAAATATTTTCGAAAATTACATGAACAATCAAGGTTCAATTATGAATACATGGTAAAAAAACTATCTGCCAATGGCGGTAATTTTTTTCGTACCTGGATGATTTACTGGAACCTGCCAGTTGACTGGAAAACCGTTGAAAATAATAGTAGATATACTAATTCCGAAACATTGTTCAACGAAAGTGCAGCAGTGAAAATGGATAGACTTGTTGAATTATGTGATTCATTGAGTGTACATATGATGGTGGCTCTCGAAAGTCATGCCGGTTTACTGGGCAGAGGATGGGAATTAAGTCCATATAATATTAAAAATGGTGGAACTGCGAAAACCAGGAAAGACTTTTTCACCCTTGAAAGCGCCAAAAAGCAATACAAAAATAAGTTACGATACATGGTTGCCAGATATGGCTACAGTCCTGCAATTGGCGCATGGGAATTTTTCAATGAAATCGACAATGTCATGTATAATGGCGCGCCGGAAGATCACATCAAAGATGAAATTATTACACAATGGCATGATGAAATGAGTACTTATCTCAAGGCTATTGATCCCTATGACCATATCGTAACCACAAGTGTCTCCCACAGAGAAGTTGCCGGCATGAATGCGCTGGAAAATATTGATATCAACCAACAACATATCTACCGGCATACTGATAAAATTCCGGGTCTGATAAACGAGCGCGTCAAAAAATACGATAAACCCTTCGTAATCGGTGAATTTGGTTATGAATGGGACTGGAGTAAAAATTTCAATGATTTCGCAGCAGAAATGGACGCTGATTTCAAGAAAGGCCTTTGGTACGGATTATTCAATCCCACACCGATTTTACCCATGTCCTGGTGGTGGGAATTTTTTGAAAATCGCGGAATGATGACCTATTTCAAAAATGTCAGGATAATAAATGATGATATGCTGAGTTCCGGCAAGGGTGACTTTCAGCAGGTAAACGTTGATTCTGATCAGGATGATCTAAAAATTCACAGTGTTCAATGTGGCCAGAAAATCTATACTTATGTTCTCGGTAAAGAGAATACATCACCGGAGCTTACTTTTCCCGGCATTAATTCTCAAATCGGCGAACTGCAATATTTTAATTGTGAAACCGGTGAGTTTCATACAATTGAAGGTACAGATATGTCCGCGAATTCTTTATCACTACAGGATATGCCGTTGAAAACCGGTATTGTTTTAGTGATGTCAGTTAAACAGGAATAAGGCCATGAAAAGACAGAATATGATTCCAAAAATTTTATTATTGATAGGGTTACTTATGATAACAACAAAGAGTTTTGCGGAAGACCCGAATTTTCACATATATCTTTGTTTCGGACAATCCAACATGGAGGGGTCGGCTGCAATTGAAGGGCAGGATAAAACTGTTGATGAAAGATTTCAAGTTTTACAGTCCTATAATTGTCCCGATCTTGAAAGAAAAGGCGGAAAATGGTATCCGGCAGTTCCACCGTTGAGCCACTGTTATGCAGGACTTTCTCCGGCTGATTATTTTGGCAGGACCATGGTGGCCATGCTACCGGACAGCATCAAAATCGGTATTATTAATGTTGCTGTTGGCGGCTGCGATATTCGTATCTTTGACAAGGACCAATATCAGAATTTTGATGATACTTACAAGGAAGATTGGTTCATTGACAAAGTAAAAGCCTACAACGGAAATCCCTATAATCATTTATTACAATTGGCAAAAATCGCCAAAAGATCCGGCGTCATCAAAGGAATTCTCCTGCATCAGGGAGAAACCAATACAGGCGATGAGAAATGGCCAGATTATGTAAATAAAATTTATCATGATTTGATGACTGATCTTGCGCTTGACCCCGAAAATGTTCCTCTATTGGCCGGAGAAGTGGTTGGCGATGATCAGGATGGCGAGTGTGCAGCCATGAATCCCATTATCAATAAACTGCCGGAAACCATTCCAACAGCCCATGTGATTTCATCAAAAAATTGTCCACATAAAGGGGATAGGGTTCATTTTAATTCTCATGGCGTACGGAAACTTGGTAGACGTTATGCTATGAAAATGTTAGAATTGATGGATTGGTTGTAAGGTAAAGTAGAATTTGAGTTTCAAATAATAAATTTTGGATTTTAGGAGAATAAATTGAAAAATCATATCATTTTGCTGGGAATGATGCTATTATTAAATGCTTGTGCAGATAATAGCACAAAATCAGAAAAATTAGCTTCAAATCTTATCGATCCCGACGCCACCAAAGAAACAATAAACCTTTACAATAAACTGAAAGAAATGTCATCCCAATCCCTGATGTTTGGCATGCACGACGCGATGGGCTACGGCGTAGGCTGGAATAATGATGACCGCCGCAGTGATGTGAAGGATGTTTGTGATGACTATCCGGCGGTTTTTAGCTGGGACGCCATGGCGATTTTGGATGGTGGCAACAGCACAGACCGGTTAAAAGACAAAGTCCGGTTCGTTTACAATTCCGGCGGCATTAATACCATCTGCTGGCATTTTCGTGATCCGGTAAAACACAGTTTTTACGCGGACAATATCGATTATGAAGTGGTGACTTCAATACTCCCCGGCGGCCGGCACCATGATTTTTATAAAGAGAGTTTGATCAAAATTGCGTCTTTTGCCTACGAAGCCAGAGGGACAGGTGGCGAACTGGTTCCAATCATTTTCCGGCCCTATCATGAGCAAAACGGAAGTTGGTTCTGGTGGGGAAAAGGCCATCGCACTGAGCAACAATATATTGCTTTATGGCAATTTACTGTGAATTATCTGCGGGACACCCTGGATGTACACAATTTTATTTACGCCTTTTCGCCAGACGGCAATCAATGGAACAACAAAGAGGAATATCTCACAGATTATCCAGGTGATGACTATGTGGATATGGTTGGATTTGACTTTTATTTTCCCAATGGCAATGCCGCTACGATCGCGAAATTTCAGGAGCGTTGCCGTCATGTGGTGGAATATGCGCAGGAACGGGACAAAGTCGCCGCTGTCACTGAAGCCGGCAGCCGCAAAAACTGGCAGTTATCAGAACTGGCCATTCCCAATTGGTTCACCACCTGTTTATTGACGCCAATTAAAAATGATGACATTGCAAAGAACCTGGCTTTTGCCTGTGTCTGGCGCAACGCCTCCACTACTCATCATTTTGCGCCCTATCCGGGACATTCTTCCGTGCCGGACTTTATGGATTTTTATGAAGATGAGTTCACTCTGTTTTTGGAAGATTTAAAATCGGTTTATGAATAATCGTGGAGTATTTTATGGGAAAATTAATTAAAAATTTCAAAACAATTTTCATTTTATTGATCCTGGCCGGCCAGTCGGCGCTTTTCAGCCAGGGTGTCACCTATATTGAGAATACAATTCGATTGTCACCGCAACATAATGTTTATCAAAAATCCAATCCACAAAATATAAATTTTATCGTGCATCATCCGGAAACCATCCTTCAGGGGATTTATTATCAAAATAATCCGGTAGATTACCAGGCCTTTTCTTTCATTGATATCATTGTCGATGAAAAAGACCTGAATTTGCCCTTTACCACAAAAATTGATATTGACGCTACGTTTTTTGATCTACTGGCAGAAGGGAATCATGAATTGGTTTTCAGCTTTGCCAACGGCGAATCAAGAACTGCCAAAATCAAAGTGGAAGAAGATAAAACCGATTATGAGATGGAAATCATCAGTTTCAATGTCGAGCACGGTGTCTCGGTTTTTATTCAGTTGCCGGACGAAAATATATTGATCGACACCGGCTCGGAAAATATGACAAAAAAACGGGTAATACCGGAACTGAAAAAGCGGGGCGTTACCAAAATCGATCATTTTATTATTACCCACTGGCACTGGGACCACTATTCCGGCATCGAAGACATTCGGGCGGCTTTTGAAATCGGTGAGATATTGTTTAATCTTTCCGAAGAAGGTGAAAAAGAAAGCGGTTTTCAGCACAATGACATCTTTACCATCGGTAATGAATTTTCTATCAATGACGCCAATTTTAAAGTGCTGAACGCAGCCCGGTTTGATCCCACAAAATTTCCAGCATTCAAAGATGAAAAATTTCATGGCTACACCGGGAAAAACAACCGGTCTTTATCCTTTAACATGGAATACAAAGGGTTTATATACAGTCATGGTGGAGATATATATCAGCATCCACAGAAAGCCATTCTTCAGACTTTTGGTGAGGATGCGATCAAAGCCCATATCTATCATGGCAACCATCATTTTCACGGTGGTGTCAGCGCGAATTACCTGAAAGAGGTAAATCCTTTTCTGTTCATCACGCCGGCCAATCCGGCGGCCTATAATCGCGCCGCTTATGTTGAGCAGGTGATGGGTAATGCCGTCCCCTATCTCGAAGCTAACAGCGAACGGTTTATCGAAAATCTGTTTGATTTTGAGGTTGGGCACATCACCATCAGTGTCAATGATTCATCGGACTGGCGCTATGAAACAGATTATGTGAATGAAGCGATATTGAAGCAGAAATAGAATCCAACGGTCTTATAAAAAGGAGTTTAAAATGAAAAAAAGATACCTGGTAATAATGATATTTTTAGCGGTCCTATCCGCTTGTAATTCGCCACAAAATGACTTTGTAAAAGTTGATGGTAATGATTTTGTTATAGATGGGAAGCCCTATAATTATCTCGGCACAAATATGTGGTATGGCCCGATGCTGGGCATGGCAACAGCACCCGGCGACAGAGATCGTCTGATCAAAGAACTGGATTATTTGAAGTCCATCGGTGTCACCAATCTCCGTATTATGGGGGCATCGGAAAAAACCGAATTTGATAATACAGTCCGACCGGTCTTTCAACCGGAACCGGGCGTCTATAATGAGGATATGTTAATTGGTTTAGATTTTCTGCTGGCTGAAATGAATACACGAGACATGAAAGCGGTCATTTACCTGGGAAATAACTGGATATGGTCAGGCGGTTTTGCCCAGCTGGTCTCATGGGCTACCGGCGAACGGAATCCCAACCCCTTTTTACCGGAATATGGCTGGAATGATTTCATGAACTTCAGCGCCCGTCTCTACAGTAATGAAAAAGCGCAGCAATATTATTTCGACTATGTAAAAATGCTGGTAAACCGGAAGAACAGCGTCACCGGAGAACTGTATAAGAATGATCCTACGATTATGTCCTGGCAGTTAGCCAATGAACCCCGTCCCGGCGCCGGAGAAGAGGGGAAACAAAATTTTGAGGCCTTTCGTAACTGGGTCAAAAAGAGCGCTGATCTAATCAAGCATTATGACCAAAATCATCTGGTCTCAACCGGCAATGAAGGCTTAGCCGGCAGTATTGGTTCGGAACACTTATTCAAAGATATTCACAATTTTGAAAATATTGATTATATCACTACCCATTTATGGATTTTGAACTGGGGGTGGTTTGATCCCCATGATGCGGAAGCTACCTATCCTGTGGCAATTGACAGCGCCCATCAGTATCTGGATAACCATATAGAAATGTCAGCAGAAATTAACAAACCCTTAGTGATTGAGGAATTCGGAATTCCGCGTGATAATCACACCTACTCTCCGGAAGCATCCACGATTTACCGGGACAAATATTATGGTATGCTGTTCACTAAAATTTATGAAAATGCCAAAGCCGGCGGCCCCATGGCGGGGAGTAATTTCTGGACATTCGGTGGCTATGGAATACCTGCCAATCCTGATAAAAATGAATCCAAGTGGCGTGATGGTGATGATTTTACAGGTGATCCGCCGCAGGAGCCACAGGGGCGCAATGCGGTCTTTGTGAGCGACAAATCGACAATTGAGATACTGAAAAAATACGCCAACAAGATGAATACTCTAAAATAAAATTCAACATTATAGAAATAAGAGGTTGAACATGCACAAGCGAATTTATCAGATTATAATAATTGGATTCTTAACATTTTCATTATTGTCAGCACAAGATATTCGAAAGCCGGTCAATCCCAAGGCTTCACCGGAAGCTGAAAAACTGCTGGAATACCTATATTCCATTTCCGGTGAAAACACGCTATCCGGCCAGCATAATGCGCCAATCAGAGGCACCAGCCGTCTTTCCGTTGTCCATCGACATACCGGAAAATATCCGGCCATGGTTGGCCATGATTTTGGGTTCAGTTATCCCGGCTACTGGGACGGCATCAATTACCGGCAGCAAATTATCGATGAAGCCATCAAACGGCATCATGAAGGATTTATCAATACGATCATGTGGCATGCAGTGGTGCCGACCCATGACGAGCCGGTGACTTTTCAACCCTATGTTCTTACAGCCAATTCGCCCTATGACCTGACTGACGATCAATGGGAAGCCTTGGTCACTGACGGTACCGAATTAAATGAGCGCTGGAAATCCCAGGTGGATGTGATCGCCTGGTTTCTGAAGCAATTAAAATATGCCGATGTGCCGGTGTTGTGGCGACCTTACCATGAGATGAATGGCAAATGGTTCTGGTGGGGCGGTAAACCGGGTGAAGAGGGCTATGTGAAACTCTATCGCATGATGTACGACCGCTTTGTCAATTTTCACAAACTGGATAATCTAATTTGGGTATGGAATGCCAATGAAGTGAAAGAAGGAGTTCCAAGTTACAAAGATTATTATCCTGGTGATGATGTTGTGGATATCCTGGCAACCGATGTTTACACGACCGGGTTTAATGAGGAGAATTATAAAAAATTACAAAAACTGGCCAATGGTAAACCAATCGCAATAGGCGAATGCGGCAATACCCCCGCACCGGAAATACTGGAGCAACAACCCAATTGGGCCTGGTTCATGAAGTGGGATGAGCCGGGAAGGAATGAGATTGATACCTATAAATCAGAAAAAGTACTCACCTATGATGAATTGCCATGGGTGGATGTGAAAGAAATTAAAGTCCATTATCCAATATTGAAATAAAAAAGGAATGACAAAATGAAACAATTCATCATCATTATAATTTCACTGTTTTTGTTCTTTTCCTGCGAACAGAAATTTAAAACCACGGTCTTATCACCCAATGGGAAAGTTCAAGTAGAATTTCACAATAAAGATAAGCAGGCACAATACAGCATAGAGTATAATGGCCGGGCAATTCTAACCCCCTCTCTTTTAGGGTTCAAATTTAAAAATTCTCCCGCGCTTCTTGATGATCTGGAACTATACAAAGTTGATTTTGATACCAAAGATGAAACCTGGCAGCCGGTCTGGGGCGCTTATGCCAATGTCCGCAATCATTATAATGAAATGAAACTTTTCCTGAAGGAAAGTTCAGGCCTGAGGCGTAAACTGAATCTTGTGTTCAGAGTTTATGATGACGGTGTTGGGTTTCGCTATGAACTTCCAAAACAAAAAAATCTCAACCAATTTAACATAACAGATGAAATAACGGAATTTTGTCTGGCCGGCAATTATACCACCTGGTGGCACATGGCAAATTATGATTCCTATGAATATACTCACGTCAAAACACCAGTCAGTGATTTGGGTAAAGAAAAATATCATGATGAATCGGAATACGGCTGGCCGGCTTTTGGCGAACCAAGTTTTGGCGCAGCCAATACACCAATAACCATGAAAACAGATAATGATCTTTATCTGAGCATCCACGAAGCCGATTTGACGGACTATGCCGGTATGACACTGGAACGAAAAACGGATAAGGATTACACTTTAAAAAGTACCTTGGTACCCTGGCCGGACGGAGAAATAAAAGTCAAAGGTTCAACCCCCATGAAAACACCCTGGCGAACAATCCAAATCGCGGAAAAACCGGGCGGGTTGATCGAATCAAATTTGATCCAAAACCTGAATGATCCCTGTGCCATCGAAAATACCGACTGGATCAGGCCGGCTAAATACTGCGGTGTCTGGTGGTCCCTTCATATTGGCAAAGAAACCTGGAATGCCGGTCCTAAACATGGCGCCAACACAGAAAATGTTAAAAAGTATATCGATTTTGCTGCGGACAATGGCATTCACTATGTCATTGCTGAGGGTTGGAACAAATATGGTGTTTGTGGCGCAGAAAGTGGAAAACCGGATTTTATCACACCGGCAGATGATTTTAATATGAAAGAAATTTTAGCTTACTGCCAGGAAAAATCCGTAGAATTTATGGCCTATAATGAAACCGGTTGTGATGTGGACGTTTACAGATCCAACTGGGATGAAACTTTTAGCTATTATCATGACAATAATATTACCGCTATCAAAGTCGGTCATGTGGGGCCGCGACTGGCGGAAAAATACCATCATCACGGACAGTGGGGTGTCAATTATTATCATGAATTAATGGAAAAAACAGCGCAATACAAGATCGGATTGATGGTGCATGAACCGATCAAACCCACCGGGCTTGTTCGCACCTACCCCCATTTTCTGACCCGTGAAGGTGTGGCCGGAATGGAGCAGGATAAGTTTGATTATGCTGATCCCCGGGAACATGCTGTGGAAATTGCTTTCACAAGGATGCTGGCCGGGCCATTGGATTATATGCCAGGAATTTTTGACAACAATCTTGATGAATATCCTGGAATGCAGGTGAAATCCACAGTTGCACGGCAACTGGCTTATTACCCGATTTTTCTGAGCGGCCTGCAATGTGTAACAGATTTACCGGAAAATTATAAAAATAAACCTGCTTTCCAATTTATAAAAGATGTGCCGGTGACCTGGAACGAAACGAAAGTGATTAATGGTGAAATTGGTGATTTTATAACCATTGCCAGACGGAGTGGAAATGATTGGTACATCGGCAGCCTGACCGATGAAAAACCGAGAAGCCTCGATATTCCCCTGAAATTTTTGGAGGCTGGAAAATACTCAGCCATCATTTATTCCGACGGCGAAAATGCTGACGCCCTTACTAATCCTGATCCGGTCAAAATTGACACCATCAGTCTTACCCAAACCGATATTATCACCGCTAGAATGGTATCCGGCGGCGGTCAGGCAATCAAAATTCAACCGGTGAAATAGTCCTGATAAACAGTTGGCGGCAATGGATAAAAATTTAATAATTACTAACCAGGAATATAAAAAATGGATCTGAAACGAAGAGATTTTTTAAAAAAGAGTTTGCTGGCAACAAGTTTTATAGCCGGAACCGGTCTTTCCTCATGTGTCAAAAACAAGTCAAATAAGCCAAATATTATTATAATCATGGCCGATGACATGGGATTTTCCGATATTGAACCTTTTGGCGGTGAAATTCCAACACCGAATCTTTCCAAATTGGCTGATAATGGGTATCGAATGACACAATTTTATAATGCTGCAAGATGTTGCCCTACCAGAGCATCACTTTTAACGGGGTTATATCCCCATCAGGCTGGTATTGGGGCCATGAACAGTACAAAGAAAGACATATCCGGCAATGGCCTCCCTGCATATCTAGGTTATCTGAATGATAACTGTGTCACTATTGCTGAAGTACTTAAATCATCGGGTTACCAAACCGGAATATCAGGAAAATGGCATGTGGGAACCGCTAAAAAATATTGGCCCCAAAAACGCGGGTTTGATAAATCTTTTGCCTATATCAATGGTGCTGCTGATTATTTTGATCCCCTAGAACCATGGTGGTCTGAAGATCAGCGATTATACCTTACATTGAATGATAAGGAGATCAGACCTAAAGATGATTTTTATATGACAACTGAGATTTCGGATTATGCAACAAAATACATACAGGAATTTTTTAAAAATGACACTCCTTTTTTTCTCTATGTACCTTATACAGCACCTCATTGGCCTTTGCATGCTCTTGAAGAAGATATAGAAAAATTCGATGGTAAATATAAAAAAGGATTTAATTATTATCGAAAAAAGCGCTATGAAAGACTTAGAGAAATGGGTCTTATTGATTCTTCATGGCCTCTCTCAGAGCAATTTAAACATAAAAATGACGAAAAAAATGTACTAACTCCGGAATGGGATAAATTAAATAAGGTGGAAAAAAATAAGTGGGCCAGGCGAATGGCTGTCTACGCTGCAATGATATATAGAATGGACAAAGGAATAGGACGTATCATTGATAAACTAAAAGAAACCGGCGCCTATGAAAACACACTGATACTTTTTCTTTCTGACAATGGTGGGTGTCATGAACCTATCTATCTCTGGGATTGGGCTCAAAAAAATGAAGGTGAGATAGGCAGTCAGGAATCCTTTGATGCCTGTGGCTACCCCTGGGCAAACCTATCCAATACTCCTTTCCGGCTCTTTAAACACTGGACCATGGAAGGTGGAATTGCAACCCCCTTTATTGCCCACTGGCCAAAGAAAATTAAAAACAGACAAATTGATACAAAAAATGTAGGACACGTTATTGATTTAATGACTACCTGCGTAGATATAGCTGATGCGGATTATCCGGGTCGATATAAGGGAAATAAGATAAAGGAAATGGAAGGAATAAGTCTGGCAAAACTCTGGGAAGGTAATGACTTTCCTGACAGGGTCCTGTATTGGGAGCATGAAGGCAACTGGGCCATACGTGCAGGCAAATGGAAATTGGTAAATTCCTTTAAAAATCATGGTAAAGTTTATGATAAAAATGAACTCTATAATCTGGAAGAAGATAGAGTTGAAAGTAATAATTTAGCCGCTAAATATCCTGAGAAAGTTGCGGAATTAAAGAAAAAATATGAAAAATGGTCGAATGAGGTGGGCGTTTATGATTTTTATAGAAAACAGGGCTTATAATTAAATCTTTGTTATAATTGAAAAGCAAAGAAATATATTACGAAAAAGAGATAGTGATTGTACATTTGGTGTCCACAATAGATAAGTGCCTGAGCACTATTTTAAAATTCCGCCCGAAGTTTATGAACCGATTGTTTTTACCGATTCACGTTCGACAAGTTTAACCGGCATGATCGTTGTGACGGCAATTTCCGGCCCATCGGAATTAATGGCTTCCAGTAATTTACGAACAGCGATGGAACCGATTTCTTCTTTGTAAACCTTAATAGTTGTCAAGGGCGGATCAGAATACTTTGCCATAGCGATGTCATCAAATCCAACAACACTGATATCATCAGGTATTCTCAGCCTAGAATCATTGATGGCTTTATAGCCTAATAAAGCATTGGTATCATTGCCGTAAAAAATTGCTGATGGCGGTGGGTTCATATTTAAGAGTTCCCGGGTCAATTCATAGCCATTTTCGATGCCACTGGTTTTAACAAGATCATCATTAACAGGAATATTCTCAACGGCCAGGGCTTTTTTGAAGCCTTCAAAGCGCAGGCGAAAACTGGCCCGCTGTAAATTTCCGGAAACAAAGGCAATCCGTTTGTGGCCTTTTCCTAAAAGATGTTTGGCTGCCAAATAACCGCCTTGTTCATTATCGATGATCACCTTTTGGTAATCAATATCATAATCCACCGGATCAACGAAAACAGTGGGGGTTTTATAATTTTTAAGAATTTGAATAAACTTTTTATCCATGTAGCCAACAGCCACCAGCCCGTCAATTTTATTCTCTTTGATCATTTTCGGGGTCTGCCCGTTGAATTCTTCCCCCAACAGTGTCAGGATCAAATTGTAGTTATTGATGACCAATTCACCTTCAACCCCCTCCAACACCCGCGAGTAAAAGGGATTACCGGACAAGGGTTTCTCTTCACGGCAAAATACGACGCCGATATTTTCAGTTTGCTGATTCGGATTGTCATCGGGATGAACCGGCAGGTGGAAATTATTATCAGCAGCAATTTTTTTGATTCGGTTTCTGGTTTTTTCGCTGACATCGGACTTGTTGTTCAAGGCTTTTGAAACAGTTGACGGTGCGCATTTGGCTATTTTGGCGATATCTTTAATTGTTACCATGTTTATCTTTCGTGTAATCACTGGAATCGGTTACAAAAGATTACAAAAACATTTTCGGTTGAGCAAGATTTTTTTTAATGCCCATCTCTGAATTTTTAGAAAATTTTATCAAAATCCTTTGCACATTTCTAACGGGTGCTGTAAATTTGCGACGCTTTCAGACAGATGATCAAAAAATATCGGGGGCTTAGCTCAGTTGGTTTAGAGCACCTGCCTTACAAGCAGGGGGTCACTA
>CAYYMT010000030.1:0-35399 GCA_964472715.1 uncultured bacterium
AACTTGACTTAAGATGGTTCCCGGAGCGCGGACTTCCAGTCTGCAGTTTATGATATTCAATTTGAGAATTAGTATATACTGCGGAACTCATTCCCAAATTCAATTTGGGAACGAGTGGTGAGAATTAGGGAACAAGTAGAGAAATTTCCATAAAAAGAATCCGAGCAGATGTAGGACACTTTTGTAAATTGTCTCTGATTTTTACCGACAGGGAAAAATCAATACTAACCCCAATTAATATAAGAAAAAACCAATATTTCCAACTTCGAAATGTAATCATATTTCCTTGCCGGAAAATATGATAAACAAGCAGGTGTTCTACAATATCCACTCATTGAAAATTTTTCCTGCATTATCCTTCCGAAAGATTCCGCAGTTGAAAATGGCGAAAATTTACTGTTTTTACGTCCGCATTTCTACATAAATAAAAAAAGTCCCGGCTTCCACCGGGACTTTCTGACTTATAACGCATAGAACAACTTTTTACATATTTTTAATGAACTCAACACCGCGTTTAATCGCTTTTTTGTTGATGTCCACCAGTTTTTTCTTTTTGATCACATCACCGATGGCGTCCAGAATAACTTCCTGGGACATCAGGTTCAGTTTTTCGATCATCGCACCGACGATCACCATATTGGCGACCTTGGTTGTACCCAGTTCATCGGCCATTTTGGTGGCGGGAATCGGAATAATATTGACATCTTTCCGTTCCGGTGCTTTGTTGATCAGTGAAGAATCGTAGAAGATATATCCGTCTTCAGCCACTTCATCTTCAAATTTATCCAGGGACGGCAGGTTCATTGCCACCAATACGCTGGGCTTGTCGACTACAGGCGAACCGATTTTTTTATTGGACAAATGGACACTACAGTTCGCAGTACCGCCACGCATTTCCGGTCCGTAGGAAGGAATCCAGCTGACTTCAAAGTCATGACGCATTCCCATTTCCGATAAAACAATACCCAGGCTCAGGACACCCTGGCCACCAAAGCCGGCGATTTTGATCTCTTCATGAAAATCTTTTCCCGAGTAATTAGCGACAATGTCTTTATTGATATTGGAATCTTCAATATCCAAAATGGATTGAATCTCTGATAAGGGCAATTTTTCAGGTGGTTTGGCTTTGCCTTCGAAAGTATCAGAAATGTCTTTTTTCACACCGAGAGGAAATTGTTCAGCCAGAACGTCTCTGACCCATTTCTGAGTGTCTACCGGCGTCATTTTCAGATTGGACGGACAAGCGGCCAGCACTTCAATAAAAGCGAAACCATTTTTTTCTTTCTGAATTTCAATGGCTTTGCGGACCGCTTTTCTGGCTTTGCGTATCGATTTAATATCACCCAGCATGACCCGGTCAACATATACCGGCATGTCCAGAGTAGCGATGATTTCACTCATTTTGATGGGGAAACCTTCGTTTTCCAAAGTTCGGCCGGTAGGTGTGGTCATGGTTTTCTGGCCGATCAGAGTTGTGGGCGCCATCTGGCCGCCGGTCATTCCGTAGATCGCATTATTGACGAAAAATACGGTGATGCCTTCACCACGATTAGCCGCGTTGAGAATTTCCGCGCCGCCAATGGCAGCCAGATCACCATCTCCCTGGTAGGAGATCACGATGCTGTCGGGATTGGCGCGTTTCAGAGCTGTAGCAACTGCCGGTGCGCGACCGTGGGCCGCCTGAACATTACCCACATCCATAAAATAATAGGCGAATACACTACAACCCACCGGGCTGACAAACATGGTTTCTTTTTGTACGCCAAAGTCTTCCAGCGCTTCGGCAACCAATTTGTGCAAAATACCGTGTCCGCAACCGGGACAATAGGTTGTGGTCAGGAAATCACTTCCTGCTTTGCGATCGAATTTATCATAAAAGGCTTCCGGTTTTCTTAATATATTTTTACTCATGATTACCTCATTATCTTTACAACTTTTTCACGAATTTCTTTGGCAGTGGGAACAAATCCGCCCATTCTGTTATGGAAATGGACCGGTTTTTTGCCTTCCACCGCGAGTCTGACATCATCGATCATCTGGCCATTACTCATTTCCACTACCATAAAGGAATCGACTTTTGCTGTTAATTCCTGAATCTTTTTGGTGGGGAATGGAAACAGAGTGATGGGTCTCAGCATACCGGCTTTGATACCGTCGGTGCGTAATTCGTTGATCGCTGATTGGACAACCCGTGATGAGATACCATACCCGATCAGGACGATTTCGGCATCGTCGGTGCGATACTCTTCATATCTGACTTCCTGTTCTTCGATAATGGCATATTTTTTCTGAAGCTTTTCATTATGCGCTTCCAGGTCGGCAAAATCCAGCTCAATGGAAGTAACCACATTTTTATAGGTTTCCGGTGTGCCTTTGACAGCCCACTTCTTGTCGGGAATCTCTTTAACCGGTTCCGGAATTTCCACCGGTTCCATCATCTGTCCGATAAATCCGTCGGCGGCAATGATCACCGGTGTTCTGTATTTATCTGCCAGTTCAAAGGCCAGCATACTGAAGTCACACATTTCCTGAGCGGAATTGGGCGCCAATACAATGTTTTTATAATTGCCATGGCCGCCGCCTTTAACCAACTGATTGTAATCGCCTTGTTCAGGGCCGATGTTTCCCAGTCCGGGGCCACCGCGCATAATTGATACAATGACACAGGGTAGTTCGGCACCCGCACAGTAAGAAATACCTTCGGCTTTGAGACTGATACCCGGGCCTGATGAAGCGGTCATGACCCGCTGTCCGGCTGAAGCAGCGCCGTAAACCATATTGATCGCAGCCACTTCACTTTCCGCCTGTACAAAGGTGGCGCCGGCTCTTGGAAAATATTTTGCCGCCGCATGCGCGATTTCACTTGCCGGCGTGATTGGGTATCCGTAATAAGCGGTGCATCCGGCCAGCATAGCGCCTTTTATCACTGATTCGTTTCCTTTTAAAAATTGTTTTGCCATGTGACCTCCTTATTCTGTTTTTTCTGTAATTGGTTCCTGACAATTGGTGCAAAATTTTACACCGGGATGGGGTTCCCGGTAAAAGATTTTGTGTTCGGCACCGCAATGATTGCAATAAGCCACTTCCTGAATGGTATTCCAGTCTTTATATACTGAAATAGCGCCGGGCTCGGGGCAGGAATAGAAGCAGGTACCACAACCGGTACAGCCTTCCCCTTTATAAACAGTGGGATGATATCCATGACTGTTAAATTTTTCCGAAGGATATAAAACATCAAAAGGGCAGGCCTCGATACACAGACCACAGCCTTTGCACTCTTCCCATCGTATGATAACATGGGGTGTTCGTTTAGTTTTGCTCATAATAATCTCCGTTTTATTATTTAAATCTCATTAAAGGCTTTTTTAAATTTTGGAATGGATTTTTTTATTGTTTCCATGGGCACACAAAAGGATATGCGAAAATAGCCCGGTTTGCCAAAGCCTGAGCCCGGTGTTGTTAATACCAGGTTGTCTTTCAAAATATTGATGAATTTGATGTCATCTTCTATGGGACATTTGGGAAACATGTAAAATGCACCCTCAGGTTTGGGTATTTCATAACCAATCTTCGTTAACTCCTCATAGAGGTAATCCCGGCGTTTTTTGTATTCGTCAATATCAACTGTCGCTTCCAGGACGTGGGCCATCGTGCGCTGCATCAGGGCCGGCGCATTGACAAATCCCAGGGTCCGTGTACAAAAAGATGCCGCCCGGAATATTTCATCATTATCTTTTGCTTTTGGGCTAATGGCAAGATAACCAATTCTTTCGCCGGCCAGGGACAAGTCTTTTGAAAAAGAGGAGGCGATAATAGTATTGTCATAAAATTTGAAAGGTGAATGGTAAACACCATCATCAAAAATGATCTTTTTGTAAGGCTCATCAGCCAGCAAAAAAATATCAATACCAAGGTCTTTGCTTTTTTTGCGCAAAATTGCCGCCAATTCCCGGTAGAGTTCTGATGAGTAAACCCGGCCGGTCGGATTATTGGGCGAGTTAACCACGACTATTTTGGTTTTTTTTGTGATCTTCCTTTGCAGGTACTGCAGGTCCGGCAGCAATTGATTGGTGGTATCCGCAACAATTTTTTTCCCCTGATGGTTCTGAATATAAAAAGTATATTCGGCAAAATAGGGCGCAAAAACGATTACTTCATCACCGGGGTTCAATAAAGTTTTTATCGTGACATTCATCGCGCCGGCAGCGCCCACTGACATGAGTACATTGTTTTCTGAAAATTCCAGATCACTTTCCCGGCTGAGTAAGGCGGCTGCTTTCCGACGGGTTTCCGAATAGCCGGCATTGGGCATATAACCATGTAGAAAAGGGCGGTTAATTTTCGCTTCCCGCACCAGGGCATCCTGAAATTCCGGCGGCGCCATCAGGTCCGGATTGCCCAATGAAAAGTCACAGACATTTTCGGCGCCGTGTTTTTCTTTTAGTTCGGCGCCGGCGATAAACATCTTGCGAATCCATGACGCGTTTTTAATACTCTCTCTGACTGTTTTTGCAATAGTCACAATCCCTCCCAAGATACCAACTATTTAACTTCTTCATAGGCTTTGCCGTAAGTGGCCAGTTCCTTTAATACCAGGGTCAACATCTTTAAAACTGTTGACAGCCCCACGACCGGAATGGTCATCAATAAAGTATCAATGATCTCATTTTTGCTCGCGCCGGCGCGAATGGCTTTTGGTATAATGATCTTGATGGCTTCCGGCGCCGGTGAATTGACCTGAATCGCCAGCATAATTAACTGCCGGGTTTTTTCATCAACTGACCCTCCCAGGTTGCCAACTAATTTCTGATAATTTTTGAAGTCCTCCTTACGATGCTCCATCATAAAAGTAAGGCCGTCTTTATCTAAATCTTCCCATTTAAATTCGTCATCCATAGGCTTTCTCCGGGTTATTTGACTTCCACGAGCCAATTATGTTTATCTTCAATATCACCAACTTGCAGTGAGGTCAGATGTCTGTACAATTTTTCGGTAATCGGGCCGGGGGTCTGTCCGTTGTCATAAAATTTATGCAGTGTATCGTCGATTTGCATTCGGCCGATAGGTGTGATCACAGCGGCGGTTCCGCAAGCGCCAACTTCTCTGACTTTATCAATTTCATCAATGCCGAATTGCCGTTCTTCTACGGTTATACCATAATCTTTTTTGGCAATGTCTACGACGGAACGACGTGTAATACTGGGTAGGATGGAATCGGATTTTGGTGTCACAAAGTTTCCATTCTCAAGTATGAAAAAAATATTGGCCGCGCCCAGTTCTTCGAAATATTTATGTTCTTTGGAATCCAGGTAAACCACTTCCTGAAATCCTTCTTCCCGGGCTTTGGTGACCGGCAGCATTCCGGCGGAGTAATTGCCACCGGCTTTGGAAGCGCCAATGCCATGGGGGGCCGCGCGGTCATAATATTTTTCAGCTTTTACTTTAATCGGCTTGAATCCTTCTTTAAAATACGGACCAACCGGGGAAACAAAAACTAAAAACAAATATTCCGGTGCCGGCCGGACACCCAGATTATGACCAACGCCGATTAGCAACGGCCGGATATATAAGGAAGCACCGTATCCATAAGGGGGCACATAATTTTTATTGGCAAGCACTGTCTCCCGGACTCCTTTTAAAAAAAGATCGACAGGAACATCCGGCATCATCAGTCTCTGTGCTGATCGCTGTAAGCGCATTGCATTTTCTTCAGGACGGAAGAGATTGATTTTCCCATTTTTGGAACGCTGGGCTTTCATACCTTCAAAACACTGCTGACCATAGTGGATACAAGTGGCGCTTTCCTCCAGATGTATCACATTGTCTTCAAGCAATCGGCCTTCATCCCATTTTCCATCTTTCCAGCGTGCATGAAACCTGTAAGGTGTTTTTCTATAACCAAATCCAAGTTTTTTCCAATCAATTGATTTATTGTCCATTAGTTACTCCCCTGTATTTAAATTCTTGGTGTTGTTAGCAGAAATAGGATTGGTATTCCTAAAAATCAAAATCATTAATTGTCAAATGGTGTGCCATGACCTTTTTATTAACTGTTCAAACTATTAGTATTTGTATGCAGAAAATAAAATAATATCCGGATTTGGTTAACTACCGGAAGTAAAATAATTTCTTAAAAGTGAAAATTGAATAAAAAGCCAATTATTGTTTTTAAGAATCAGTAATATGGTAACATTTCGGTGGTAAAAATATTATGACTCGCATCTCGTCTTGAAACCTTGATAAATTAGTAATCTGCTTTGAAATATTTGATTTTATTAACCGTTTGGTAACAGAATTGCATTTGAATTACATCTGATCTAAAAAACATTTAGGAGGAATTATGCGCAAAAAATTATTTATTCCGGGACCGGTCGATGTCCGCCAGGAAGTTCTGGATGCTATGGCAAGTCCGATGATTGGTCATCGTACCGCTGATGCAACCGCCATTCAGAAGAGTGTTTCCGAAAAACTGCAAAAAGTATTTCATACTGAAAACACTATTTTATTAAGCACCACTTCCGGAACCGGGCTAATGGAGGGTTCTGTCCGCTCATTGACCAATAAACGGGCCGTTGTATTTTCTGTTGGGGCTTTCGGCGACCGCTGGGCGGAACTTGCCGAATCGAACAATATACCGGTGGACCTTGTTCAGAGTGAATGGGGACAGCCTACAACACCGGAAATGGTGGATGAATATCTGTCAACCGGTAAATATGATGTGTTTACGATCACTCACAATGAAACTTCCACATCGATTATGAATCCGATGGAAGAGATCGCCAAAGTCAAAGAGAAATATCCTGATGTTCTATGGCTGGTTGATGCGGTGTCATCGATGGCCGGTGCGAAAATTGAGGTTGATAAACTCGGCATTGATGTGTGTATTACCTCAACCCAAAAAGCCCTTGGTGTACCGCCGGGAATGGCGATCTGTTCTGTTTCCGAAAAAGCGCTGGAGCATGGCAAAAAGGTCAAACATCGCGGGACTTATCTGGATCTGCTTACATTATATAAATATGTCCAAAAGAAACCTTATCAATATCCTTCAACCCCATCGGTTTCCCATATGTTCGCCCTGGATGTGCAGCTGGACTATATCTTAAATAAAGAAGGATTGGAAAACCGCTATAAGCGACATCAGAAAATGGCGGAAATCACCCGGGCCTGGGCCAAAAAACATTTTGACACTTTTGCCGCCGAAGGTTATCAGTCAGTGACATTGACCAATGTCAGGAATACCAAAGGCATTTCTGTGAAAGAACTGATCAAACGGGTTGGTGAACGTGGCTATTTACTGGCTAATGGATATGGCGACATGAAAGAAAAAACCTTTCGCATCGCGCACATGGCAGATACAACTGTTGAAGACCTGCAAGCCTATTTGAAAGTGCTTGAAGAAGAAATTACCAAACTTTAATAATCAGATTTTCATGGGAGAGAGGACGAAATGAAAGTATTACTGAATGACGGATTAAGTCCCAACGGACTCAATATCCTGAAAGATAATGGTATTGAATTCGATACCGTGCATTTTGACAAAAATGAATTGATCGAGAAAATCGGCCAGTATGACGGTATAATCGTCAGGTCAGCCACTAAGGTTACCCGCGAGGTGATCGATGCCGGCCAAAAACTGAAAGCCATTGGCAGGGCAGGTACGGGAATAGACAATATTGATCATGAATATGCCGGATCAAAGAATATCCCTGTGCTCAATACGCCGGGTGCAAATTCAGCTTCCGTATCGGAACTGGTATTTGCCCATTTTTTCGCGCTGGCAAGATTTTTTCCACAGACCAAAACTTCGATGATGGACGGGGAATGGAATAAGAAAAAGTTCAAAGGTTTTGAACTGGCCGGAAAAACCCTGGGAATTATCGGATTCGGTCGAATCGGCACCATTACGGCCCGCATGGCCCTGGCTTTCGGAATGAAAGTAATGGCCTACGATGTCGCCGAAATCAATACTGACCTGGATATTCAGGTTGTGTCAAAAGAGGAAGTACTGAAAGCAGCGGATTTTCTCACCCTTCATGTACCGAAATTGCCCAAACCGGTAATTGGTCAGGAGGAAATCGCGATGATGAAGAATTCCGCTTATATTGTCAATTGTTCACGGGGAAATATGGTTGATGAAACAGCCCTGCTTGAGGCCCTGAACAATGACAAACTCGCCGGCGCCGGCCTGGATGTCTGGAAAGAGGAACCGGAATTCAATCGTGAACTGGCAGAACATCCGAAAGTATCGCCGTCGCCGCATATTGGCGCCAATACCCATGACGCGCTGGATCGCGTCGGTATTCAGATCGCTGAAAAAATGGTAGCAGAATTAAAAAAGTAAGAGGATAGAAAATGGTAAAAATCAAAGGATTTAAAGGGATTCGCCCAAAAGTCGAACTGGCTGAAAAAATCGCGTCGTTTCCTTACGATGTGATCAATTCAACCGAAGCGCGGAACATGGTAAAAGACAATCCCTATTCATTCTTACATGTGGTTAAATCGGAAGTGGATTTGCCGGAAGATGTTGATCATTATTCCGAAGCTGTCTATGAAAAGGCGGCAGAAAATCTGCAAAAAATGATCAATGAAGGCTGGTTAAAACAGGATGATCGGGAAAATCTTTATCTTTATCGCCAGGTGATGAATGGGCATGAACAGTATGGGTTGGTGGCCGATGCCAGTGTGCAGGATTACCTGGAGGAAAAGATCAAAATCCATGAGCTGACCCGCGAAGTCAAAGAAAAAGATCGAATCAATCATGTAAAATACACCAATGCCAATACCGGCCCGGTATTTCTGACTTATCCGGCGAAAGCGGAAATTGATAATATGGTCGCGGCTGTGGCGCAGGAAAAACCGGAATATGATTTTACCGCCGATGATGGCATCAGGCATACATTTTGGGTGATTGATGACCAGGAACGGATTGATAAACTGGTCACTCTGTTCGCTGAAATACCCTTCACCTATGTGGCTGACGGTCACCACCGTTCCAAATCCGCTGCCATGGTGGGAGAAATGAAAAAGAATGAGAACCCCAATCACACCGGGACAGAAGAGTATAACTGGTTTTTATCAGTGATCTTTCCTGACAATCAATTGAAAATACTGGATTATAACCGGGTGGTAAAGGATCTGAACGGACTGAGTGAAGATGATTTCCTGGATAAAGTTTTGGAAAATTTTGAAGTGGCGCCGGTTTGCTGTATCAGTGAAGCCAAACCCACCAAAAGCGCTCAATTCGGCATGTACCTGGACGGACAATGGTATTCCCTGGAAGCCAAAGCCGGTACTTATGACAAAAATGATCCTGTGGACAGTCTTGATGTATCTATATTATACAACAATTTACTGGCCCCGGTTCTCAATATCGGCGATCCCCGTAAAGATGACCGTATTGATTTTGTCGGCGGTATCCGGGGATTAGGCAGTCTTGAGCGACGAGTGGACAGCGGACAAATGGCCGTTGCTTTTGCCATGTATCCCACTTCCATTGAGCAACTGATGAATATTGCTGATGCCGGCAAGATTATGCCGCCCAAATCGACCTGGTTCGAACCGAAGTTGCGGAGCGGGCTTATTGTTCATGATCTTGAATAGAAACCAATAGTATTTTTGACAAAAGAAGGTTGTTTGTCAGGCAACCTTCTTTTTTTTATTAAAAAAACTTGATTATCCAATAAGTTAATGATAAATTTCTCAGCCTATTATGAAGTTGAAACTAAGTTCTTTTAACGAAGAAAAACAAATAGTTAGATCAAATCTGACTCTGAGAAGTCTTGAGTTGGAAGAAGAAGGTCTGACAGATCCTGTAAAAGTTGAACTGACAGCTGACAAGAATAATAGTTGTTTGACAGTTGATTGTAAGATAGAAGTAAATGCAAAATATGCCTGTGATCGCTGCCTGGAACCTTTTGATTCCGTAATAGAAACCACAACAAGTTTCCTTATTACCAGTGATTCGCATATGAAAGCCGATTCCGATGAAATTATCTTTGTTTCATCAGGAGACGACGAAGTTGACATTACGAAAAAGATCAGAGAAGCTATTTTACTTGCTATTCCTTTCAAACGGGTCTGTTCACCGGATTGCCGGGGATTATGTCCCTCTTGCGGCAAAAATCTGAATGAGGGCCCCTGTGATTGTAAGGATGAATACATTGACCCCCGTTGGGAAAAATTAAAGAAATTAAAATAAATGGAGGATTAATAAATTGGCTTTACCAAAAAGAAGAACATCCCTGTCCAATAAAAGAAAAAGACGGACCCACTGGAAACTGAGCGCTAAAACAGTTGCCCGGTGTACCAACTGTAATGAACCTAAATTGCCACACAGAGTATGTCCCAGTTGCGGATATTATAAAGGCAGACAGGTCATCGCAGCCAAAGAAGCGTAGAGAACCCGGTTCAAACCAATATTTTATTGCTTATTAAACAAATAGTTCATATTTTCACTTGAAATTAATATTTGTTTTATAAGCAATTTTTTTATAGGGGATTTTATGGATACAATAGTTCCGGCAATTACCGCCGTTGGAAAGTATGTACCTGAAAAAGTTCTAACCAATAAAGACCTGGAAAAGATGGTGGACACTTCTGATGAATGGATCACCACTCGTACGGGAATCAAGGAACGGCGTATTGCCGAAGATGATCAGGCATCTTCCGACCTGGCTGCAGAAGCCTTTAAGGATATGCAGGCAAGGTATAATGTGGATCCTGAAGAAATTGACATGATCATTGTCCCGACTGTTACACCGGATATGTTTTTTCCGTCTACTGCGGCTTTGATCCAGGGAAAAATCGGCGCCAAAAATGCCTGCGGATATGACATTTCAGCAGCCTGTTCCGGCTTTATTTATGCCCTGGAGATTGCATCCAGTCACATCAAAACCGGAAAATACAAAAAGATACTGGTTTGTGGCGCTGAAAAAATGAGTTCCATAACCGATTATGAAGACCGCAATACTTGTATCCTTTTCGGCGATGCTGCCGGATTGGTTTTGGTGGAACCTTCGCAGGATAATAATGGAATTATGGATATTGACCTGCACATGGACAGTGTGGGCACGGAATATCTTTATATGAAAGCCGGTGGCAGCAAACATCCGGCTACTCACGAAACAGTTGATAATAAATGGCATTATGTTTACCAGGATGGCCGTCCTGTTTATAAATACGCGGTTAGCCGAATGGTAAAAGTAGGTGTCGATATGGTGAAGAAACACGGTTATACCGGTGAGGACCTGACACTTTTTGTTCCCCACCAGGCCAACCAGCGTATTATTGAAGCTTGCGCCAAGCGCCTTAAACTAAGAGATGATCAGGTTATGTCCAATATTCACAAATATGCCAATACCACTTCTGCAACAATACCCCTGGGATTATCTGATGCTGTTGAAGAAGGACGCCTGAAAAAAGGTGACCTGGTACTGCTGACTGCTTTTGGCGGTGGTTTTACCTGGGCCGCAGCACTAATAAAATGGAGTATATGATGAGTAAAACAGCTTTTTTATTTCCCGGCCAGGCATCGCAGTATGTCGGAATGGGAAATGATATATACAATAAAATTACCGAAAGTAAAGCACTCTATGATATTGCCGAAGGTATGTTTGATGAGTTTTCACTGATCAATATTTCCTTTAACGGCCCTTTAAAAGAACTGACTGAAACCAAAGTGACGCAACCGGCCATTTTTGTAAATTCCGTAACTCTCTTTAAAGAACTGGAAAAGAAGGGCTACCTGCCGGATATGGTCGCCGGGCACAGTCTGGGCGAATATTCTGCCCTGGCCGCTGCCGGTGTCCTGAGTTTTGAAGAAGGGTTGAAACTGGTAAAAGTACGCTCGGAACAGATGCAGGCGGCCACGGAAAATGCTGACGGTACGATGGCAGCAATAATCGGCCTCTCCTTTGCTAAAGTAAAGGAAGTAATAGAAAATTCCGGTATTTCCGGAGTCTGCCGGATTGCTAATTATAATTCTCCGAAACAAATTGTGATCAGTGGTTCGGTTCCGGCTGTCCAGAGTATCATGATGGATCTGAAAGAAAATGGCGCCAAGCGGGCGATTGAACTGCCGGTTGGCGGCGCGTTTCATTCGCCACTAATGGAAAGTGCGCGTCAGAAACTTCAGGAAGCCCTTGAGGAAGCCGATTTTCAGGAACCCAAGTTTCCTATCTATTCCAATGTCACCGGCACTGCCACCACCGACCCGAAAGAGATCAAAAAGCGTCTGAACGCCCAGTTAACCGAACCGGTTTTATGGGTGAATACCATTGAAAACATGCTGAATGACGGCGCTGAAAAGTTTGTGGAAGTTGGTCCCGGAAAAGTTCTGCGCGGTCTGGTAAAACGAATCAAAGGGGACGCGGTACTGAAGGGCATTTCCACTTTTGAGGATTTGGAGAAATTATCATGAGTTTGAATTTAAAAGATAAAGTATATATTGTCACAGGAAGTGGCCGGGGTATCGGTTTTGAGATCGCCCGGGCATTTGCTGAGCAGAAATGCACTGTAATTCTCTCTGATTACAATGAGGATTCTCTGGTTAACGCTACTGAGGCATTTGAAAAAGCCGGCTATGAATTCAAAGCCATTGCCTGCGACATTACAAAGGAAGACCAGGTACAGAATCTGATCAAAAAGACCTATGATGAATTTGGTAAAATTGACGGCCTGATCAATAATGCCGGGATTACCCGGGATAATCTGCTGATCAGAATGAAAAGCGACCAGTGGGATGCAGTGATTGACACTAATTTGAAAGGTGTTTTTCTGGCAACCAAAGCCGCGGCCAAATATTTTATGAAGCAGAGATATGGAAAGATCATCAATATCTCATCAGTTGTCGGATTGACCGGTAATGCCGGACAGGCCAACTATGCTTCATCCAAAGCCGGCGTAATTGGACTTACAAAATCTGTCGCCCAGGAACTGGGAAGCAGAAATGTAACAGTGAATGCCATTGCACCGGGTTTCATTGAAACAGAAATGACACATAAATTAAGTGATAAAGCAAAAGATGAATTTTTAAAAAACATACCTTTGAAACGCCCCGGAAAACCGGAAGACGTGGCTAACGCGGCTCTTTTTCTGGCGTCTTCACTGGCCGATTATATCACCGGTCAGGTGTTGACTGTTGACGGCGGCATGGTAATGTAACCAAATTAGGAGGAAACAAAATGGATTATTTAGCAAAAGTAAAAGAAATCACCGCTGAAAAACTTGGTGTTGATGAATCAAAAGTAACAGAAGATGCTTCTTTTATTGATGACCTGGGTGCCGATTCCCTGGATACTGTAGAATTAATCATGAAAATGGAAGAAGATTTTGATCTGGATATTCCCGATGAAGAAGCTGAAAATCTGAAAACAGTTAAAGATGTAGTAAAGTATATCGAAGATAAATTAAAATAATTAAGATCGGTTCAATTATGAAACGACGTGTCGTAATCACCGGAATGGGAGTAATCTCGCCGGTGGGTAATACGGTTAATGAATTCTGGAATAGCCTTCTGGAATGTCAAAGCGGTATTGATATTATTAAAAAATTCGATACTGAAGGTCTGCGTGTAAGAATCGGCGCTGAAGTCAAAAACTTCAGCGTGGAAGATTATATGGACCGGAAAGAAGCAAAAAGAATGGACATTGTCTGCCAGTATGCCATGGCAGCAACAAAGATGGCCATTGACAATTCAAAACTGACAGACTATGAATTTGATCCTTATCAGGTGGGTGTTGTGACAGGTAGCGGAATCGGTGGAATCCATACTTTTGAGCAACAACACTCGGTGATTACAAAAAAACGGGCTAAATTCGTCAGTCCCCTGTTTATACCCATGATGATCGCGGATATTATTCCCGGCCATATCTCCATGAAATATAATTTTATGGGGCCGAATTATTCAGTTGCCTCAGCCTGTGCCACAGCAACTCATGCTATCGGTACTTCCATGAGACATATCCTGGCCGGTGACGCCGATGTGATCATTACCGGTGGTGCCGAAGCCAGTATCACACCGCTGGCCCTGGCCGGTTTTACCAATATGAAAGCGCTTTCCAAACGGAATGATGATCCGAAAACCGCCAGCCGTCCTTTTGACAAAGACCGCGATGGGTTTGTCATGGGCGAAGGCGCCGGTATTCTGGTGCTGGAAGAGTTGGAACACGCCAAAAAACGCGGTGCCAATATTCTGGCGGAAATTACCGGATACGGATTTTCCGGTGATGCTCATCATATCACAGCGCCTCATCCGGAAGGTAAAGGCGCCCAGCTGGCGCTCAAACGCGCCCTTGAGGTCTCAGAGTTGAAACCTGAAGATATTCAATATGTCAATGCCCACGGTACTTCCACACCACTGAATGATAAATATGAGACCAAAGCCTATAAAGCGGTTTTTGGTGACCATGTTAAGACTATGCATGTCAGTTCAACCAAGGGTGTTACCGGACATTTACTGGGGGCAGCCGGAGCTGTCGAAGCGATAGCGCTGACACAAGCCATAAGTAATAATATTGTTCCACCCACTGCAAATTATCAAACACCTGATCCTGATTGCGATTTGAATATCGCACCCAATAAACCTGTTGAAAAAGAGATCAAAGCAGGTTTAAGCAGTAATTTTGGTTTTGGTGGCCATAATGCAGTGATTGCATTAAAAAAGTATGAGTAGTTTATTAACCAAACTAAAATACAGATTATTCAATAAAAATACCCCATCTCAGCTAGAGTTGAAGATGGGGTATAGATTTCATGACCCCTTCCTTTTGAAACAGGCGCTGACCCATAAATCCATTACGGAAAAAAACTATATGTCCTATGAGCGGCTGGAGTTTCTCGGCGATGCAGTTCTTGAACTGGCGGTATCCGAATACCTTTACAATAAATTTCCTAAAAAATCAGAAGGATTTCTCACCAAAACCCGGTCATCACTGGTAAATGCGAAAACCCTTTATGAACTGGCGGCAAATCTAAATATTCATGAATATTGCATCGTGGATAAAGGACTGGAACTGACCAACACGCCCAATCAGACCAAACTTCTGTCAAATTTCGTTGAGGCGATTATTGGCGCGATATATCTTGACAGGGGATATTTTAAAGCCCGGCATTTTATCAAGAAATGGATCATTGATAAAAATGATATAAATGCAATAAAGCAGTTTAATTATAAGGGGCAACTCATTGAGTATTGTCAAAAAAGTCGTCACAAATTACCACGATTTTCAGTACAGAGTGTGAGCGGGCCCGACCATGAGCGCAATTATACCATTAATGTCCTGATCAATGATGAAATATTCGGAATCGGCAATGCCCGCACAAAATTGGGCGCTGAACAGGTGGCTGCGGAAATGGCATTGAAACGGTTACAAAAAGAGATTACCCACAAAATTTAAAAAAAGGCCCCAAATAATTGACGCCTTTAATTCTGTGATTGCACTTCTTAAAAATATTTTTTTGAACAGGTCGAAAAGGTCCCTGCCTAAAATTTAAAAATCCATGCCCAGTGAGAAATAATATTTTGGTTTGGAAACCTTGTCCATGTCAAAGCGCCAGGCAGTATCAATTTTCAAAATAAAATATCCCAGGTAGATCCGCGAACCAAAACCGAAACCACCTACCAGGTCTTCGAAGTAGTACCCGCGTTCATTTGAGTGGCCAAAGGGTTGGAAGTCCGTGCCATACCATGCCGACCCAAGATCAAGAAAGGATACTCCCTGTATGCCGCCAAGAACCATCGGTATGGGGAAACCGATCTGCATGTATTTGATCAGCGGATACCGGAATTCAATATTAGCTAAAAAGTAACGGTCACCCACCCGTTCATAATAATTCGCACCACGCACAGGGGTCACAAATTTTGAAAAATATATCTCTTCCGCATCACCAAAATTGTGGTAGCGGCGATATTTTGGATTGAGCCAGTTCATCTCGCCACCCAGGAAAAAACGCTGGGCATTTTTGCCTTCACTGATTCCTGATGACAGGCGAAGGGCAAAACTATAGTCATTAGTGATTCGAAAATACCGGCGAATATCCATGTTCAGTGTGACGAACTCCAGGCTGTGCTTATTATATTTAGGTGAACCGGACAGATCAAAGCGATACCGCCAGCCATCAATAGGATTCAAAAACCCCCAAAGTGAGTTATCATGCACATAGGCAATCCGCGGCAATATGGTATTGATCCGCTTACTGCGAATTTCTTTACCGGTGGGAATTTCGATATATTTTTGTTCCACAGCATAAAGAGTGGTAGCGTATTCCAGACGTGAAAATCGTGTTATCGGGTGATTCATAGAAATATCCAATCCGTAATTCCGCCATTTCCACATATAGTAAAAACTGGTGGAATAAAAATTAGCAGAATGAAAACCGGTAAAAGAGTAATTGATCCGTTTGGTCAGATATTGATAATTCAGGTAATAATCACTGTTTTCAAGATCAATATACATTTCTGTCCCCAGGGCAAAACGATGGTTTCCAAGAACATCGCTAAAAGAGAATACAGTTGTCCCCTGCAGGCCCCAAAAAGTGCTGTAACCGGCCCGTGAATCCACCAGGTCCAGGGTGAATTTGGTTTTATAGGTGTTGACAATAAAATCACCTTCATCATCTTTATATTGGGTCGTATCACTGGCAGCCGTCGTGCTGGTATCTTCCGTCACAAAGGACTGGGTTGTATCAAATGCATAGAAGGCTTCCGAAAAATCGAAATTGGAATATTCTCCCGAGCCTGTCATTCTCATGCGATTACTGATAACCGGAAGTTGCTCGTCGCCGGCTAATATATCTTCAGTGGGATTGTTCCATTCTTTTTGTCGATTGGAGGCAAATACAGTTGGGGGAATGGAATCAACCGGCATTTTTCGCTGCAGGGGATTTGCCAGGGAATAAATATCATAGCCGTAATTGGCATAGCCGGCAAATACCAGTTTTGTGTCATTTTTTGACAAAGCCGGCTGAAATACACCGGTCAGTACATTGGTGAGAGCTTTGGTATCATGAGTATTAAGGTCATGATAATAGAAGTTTGAAACACCATTATGGTCGGCAGAGTAAATTATACCGTTTTGGGTGTGGGTTTCAATGGGATAATTTTCATTGTAGCGTGTTTTGGTAATTCGCTGAAGGGCTTTTGTTTTCACATCAATACTGAAGATATCAGTTTGATGATGGGAAAAACTACCGATGAATTGAGTCGGGTCATAATGTTCCTGCTCAAAACCCCGCTGACTGGAAAAGTAGATGCGGGTATCATCACGGGACCAGGAGGGCTCGTAATCCGAGAAAATGTCTTTGGTGATCCGCTCCAGTTTTTCCGTTTCGAGATCGTAAATATAAATATCCCGATTCTCATCTTTTAATCCCACCAGGGCAATTTTATCCGATGTATTGGCAAAACTGGGTGAAAAAATCTGTTCCAGCTCATCGAATTTTTTCACTTCGTACTGTTCGCTTTCAACATCGATTACAATGATTGCATCGGAAGCGCCGCTTTTGGAGGCCAGGGCGATTTTTCTCCCGTCATGAGACCAGGTGAGTTTTGGAGTCAGCAATTTTAACTCTTCAGTTTCCGGCGCCCGTTGTCCTTTCAATGCTTTCTTGATAATTTTGCCATTAAAAGCATCCAGGATATAGACATCCACATAGCCGGATTTATTGGACAGAATTGCCAGGTGAGCGCCATTGGGAGAAAGGGCCGGTGCCGAATTGAAATAATTTCTCCATTCCTTTTCTTCGGTTAATTGGGTTGCAATATCCTCAATATTTTCGCGGTCAGCAACATCAGGCCAGTATTTTCTTTTGACCCACTTATGCCATTCACTGGTCAATTCCTCCTGGTTTAATCCAATGGCTTTGGTAAGGCCTTTATCGACATCTTTATAGCTTTTGATCTGTTGCCAGATTTCACCGATTTTTTCAACTCCGTATTTTTCAGCAATGTAATTGTAAACCGATTGTCCACCCTTATAGGCAAGATATCCATTCAGATACTTGATCGGCGGAATGGTGCCATTGTAAGCAATATCCCGCAGGATCATGTCCGCATCAGTATCCCAGCCCATTGAGATATATTCCGCCAGACCTTCATGCATCCATAGTGGAATCTGAAGCCGGACCCGTCCGGAAATCAAATTCTGTATACTGCCACCATAGATCAGGTCATTAACGACAACATGAAAAAGTTCATGCCGGATCACATGCCAGAATTGATTGTAATTACCGGTAAATTGCACTACCGCGCGATTTTTAAACAATTCCGTAAAACCGCCGGTTCCTTCACCTAAATCACTGAGCGTAACATTGGTTTGCTGAAAATCATTGTGAGAATTGTAAATGATAAATGAAAACCTTTGGCTTAACCGCCAGTTAAACAGGTTACAGATCCGTTTAATTTGCTCCTCGACGATTGGGGCCGCAAATTCGGCTAATTTTTGTCCACCCTGGTAAAAATAGATATCGAAATTTTCTGTCTGAATATATTTCCAGTCGAATTCATCATAGGTAACTTTATTTTTTCCATACTGTCCTGTTAATGACGAGGATAAAAATATCATCAGCAGTAAAAAACCAATAATAGTTCTTTTCATTATTTTCCTTCTTGATTATAGATAATTTTTAAAAACCCTGATATCATCTTCTGATAGTCTGCCCAGTTTTTTCTGAATAACGGACTTTTTTATCGTCGCAAATTTCATTCTGATATAGGAAGGTAATGGTAAATTGGCAGATTCCCAATTTTTAATTGTATAATCTTCTTCATGCCGACCTTTTTGTGATGAAATCTGTAGAATAATTACATTTTCTCCGGCATTGTATTGTTGCGGAGAAACGATTAGTCCCGGTCGTGATTTAGAACTATTTTGATCGGTAAAAGGAAAAGAAACCAGGATAATGTCCCATTTTTCATAGGCTGTTGTAGATTTCGTCTTCATCGTTTTCCCAATCTAAAAATGATTCTTCGGTTAATTGCATGATCATCTCAAGGTCATCTTCTTTTATGGTATTTTTCAACCCTTTCATGTTTTTATCAATGTAATCATCTAAAAGTTCCTCAATTAATCCGCCAATTGTTTTTTCCTGCAAAGAGGCGATGATTTTGAGCATCTTTTTCTTTTTGTCGCTGATGCGAATACTCATAACACCCATAGTTTTCTCCTTTATTTGATCGTTTTTTTTAATTTAGGTTAAAAAAATTGCTGAAATTTTTTTCAAATTCTTTGATATCTTCCGGTGTTAAGCGGCCCAGTGGTTTCAGGTGTTTTTTGGCGACTGTTGAAAAATTCATTTTAATAACCGCCGGCTTGGGAAGCTTTGCGGCCTCCCAGTAATGAATTTTATAGTCACCAAATTCTTCGTGAATATCAAGGTTGCTTGTAATAAATAATACAATGATATCATGTGTCAAGTTGTGACGTTCCGGAGAAATGACCAGTGCCGGCCTTTTTTGTTGTTTATTCAATGCCACCAGAACAATATCCCATTTTTTTAAGGGCTCTTTGTTTTTCATTTGTCACCTTTATTCTAAATTATAATTCATGGTTAATATATGTTTTAAAAATACAAATGTCAATGTTTACATGTAATCATATTTACAAAAAAATATTTTTTTGCGTGATTTTTGATCTTTTAATTGTATATTTTTACCGGATATCTAACGAAATTCGTAATATCCCATGACCAGTGAATATTAACTTTCTGAGAAGGAGTCAGCCGATGGCTAAAAAAGAAAATAAATTTGTTGAAGGTGTGAGTTTAATTCTGCTGGGAGTGGCATTCCTGGGCATTCAGCAGGGGTTGTTCGACTGGGACCAGGTATGGCCGTTTGCCCTGATCATTCCCGGTATTGTGTTTTTTATTGCCTATTTTAAAGATCGCGGCAATTATGGCGTATTGATGCCGGGCAGTGTTCTACTGACAACAGGAATTTATTTTGTGTTCTTGATCGAAAATGGCTGGGGCTATATGGAAGACTACTGGCCGGTATTTATCCTGGGGCCGGGAATCGGTTTTTGGCTGATGTTTTTTGCAACGGGCATGAAAAAGGATTTTTGGATACCCGGAACCATTCTAATCACCATCGCTATCATCTTCTTCATGAAAGCCTGGAGATTTATGGAATATTGGCCGGTTATATTGATTTTGGTTGGCATATACTTTCTTTACTCAGGTGTAAAAGGTAAAAATAAGGGTAAAAATGAAGAAGACTTTTGAGTTGATGACTGATGAAGAATTTGAATCCATCTGCAACCGGTGTGGCGCCTGCTGTGGCGCTTACGATGGTGATCCCTGTGAAGAATTGCGACAGGATGACAACGGACTTTACTATTGCGCTGTTTATGAAACCAGGCTGGGAAAGCACTATACTCTGGCCGGTCTGGAAATGGACTGTGTATCCATTATAAAGAAATTAAAATACACCTGGATTGGCGATGAAAGATGCGCTTATAAAAAAATGATCAAAGCGGGAAAATTATAGTGTTTAAGAGGCTGGCAGACCAGCCTCTTATCATCAGACTTTGTTAGTATTAACCAGTTCTGCAAACTTCTCAAAGGAACGATCATAAGTTCCTTCCACATCATCAGGAAAAGCACAGGCCGGTAACTGGCGCATTCTGAGATGATAACTGATGCAGTCACAACAGATTCCTTTGCGGGGACAGCCGGGATACGAACAATTGCAATTGGTTAGATTCCGGGATTTTTTACACTCCATGTTTCTCCTCTTTACGTTTATACCATGTTTGTCTTGGATTACGAAAGGCTTTACCTTTTGCGATCAGCAGAAAACTTATTAAAGCAAACAGTAAATATCCAAAGGCGACAGCGACGGCCAGCCAGAAATATAATGGTTTATCATGGATATGTGCATAAGCCGGTAGATTAATCGACAGGATAAAGGGAATTACCAGTGGAAAAGTAATACCGGTGGAAAACATATAATCCGAGGCGGCCGGAGTTTCAAAATCAGGGTCCACGACGCGCAACAAGGCTAATCCCGTGGGCATAGTGCCGGTGCTGGCGCCAAAGATCAATAACATTCTGTCAAACTGGTGGTCTTTAAAAATTCGTGAACAAAACCAGGGGACAGTTGCAATGACAACTGCACCGGCCACCAAACTGGTAATTAAAATCGGTACCATATATTGCCATAGAACTGTTATGGAAATCGCTGCAATAGAGGCGGTTACCATATAATCGACAGAAAATCCCGTGATGCGGTTTAACATACCATTATCCATTATATAATCGATCTTAAAGGCTTTTAAGCCCTGTTTTATCACGATCGCTGTTAAGGCTGAAAAAACAAAATTTATACCCCAGAGCGTATCTCCCAGATCCTTGCCTGTTGAGCCCAATAAAGAGAGATTCCAGGTAATCAACTTCAATAAAAGAAAACTCAGGAGATAAACACCGAGAACCATTGCAAAATTTAAACTCAAAGTATCAATGGCTTCTGATTCACTGGTCAGTTTTGATCCTTCCGGTGAAGCGCCATTCTTTTTGTGCAGACCGGTACGAATGCCACGTTTGCGAATGACCGCTAATTTTTCTTTGGACAGCCATTTTTTTCGAATACCATAATTAATGAGCCAGACACCACCAAAGCAGGAATAGAGAAAACCAATAGCGGCAAAAGTAAGCCCGACACTGCCGGCGCCGCTAAACCCAAAACTCTCCCAGTTTTTACCAATCGCAAAGGATTGGCCAGGTCCCTGTGAAAAACCCAGGGGGACGAAAAGACCGAAAGCGGGAAAAAGGTCGGGGTAAAGGGTTTTGATAAATAGTATTGTCATGAGCAGGCCGATAACGGCTTGAATGGCATATTGAAAGATAAGGGATACGGAATTGGCAAAAAGTAGAGGGCCATTATTATTGTTACGCTTAGGTGATTGTTTCAGGGTCATGGCAATAAAGGATAAACTGAGAAGATGGTAGACAAAAGTACCGAGATTGTCAGTGGATAAAAATTTTGTGTAGTCAAAGAGATTATAAATTATCAAGAGAACAAAACCGGCGGTGAGTGGATTGGGGATCAGATATTTTTGTAAAAATTTTATTTTGAAGCGTAAAAATGTGGCGAATAAAAGTCCTGCTGATATAATACCAAAATCGATGAAAAATCCCCATTGAAAATCCACAATATTCTCCTTGTTTATAACGTGATTATTTAGGCCAGATAATTTCACCTTTTGTATTAATTACTTGCGACTGCCCGTTTTTACTGACCTGTGCCAGGCCAAAGTGGAAATCATCAACAAAATCATATTGAGGATGAATGACTTCCTGACCTTCTGCATTGATATATCCCCATTTTTGATTCACATATACTTTTGCCAGGCCACAGGAAAAATCACCGGCGCTTAGGTAATTTGGTGTGATGGTGATATTACCTTCAGGATCAATAAACCCAAATTTACCGTCTAAATTAACCCTGCCCAATCCTTCATGAAAATTATAGGTGAAAGTATAATCAGCGGGAATGCTAATCTCTCCCTGCCGATTAATATATCCCATTTTATTTTTTTTCGCGAAGGGAGCCAGGTCTTCCGTAAAAAAACTGACCGCATCAAATTCTGGTTTGATCTTGAATTTCATATTTTTGTCAAAAAAGCCATACTTTACCGTTGTTGGAAAAAGCATAAATGTTTGGATTTTCCCCACTTCAGCAAGACCCTGGGAAAAGGATGAGAGCCTGTAAAACGGTTTATTGAAAAGTGTGTCACCGCTTGTATTGATATAAGCCTCACTCTGGCCAATGGGGATAAATCCCAGCATGTTTTGAATTTTTACGTGTGCGATTCCTTCCTGAAAGGGAAAAGCCTCAATAAAAGAAGGTTCAATTAAGAATACGCCATTTTTGCCAATATATCCCCATTTGTCATTGAATTTGACTGCCGCGTATTGATTGGAAAAATGTCGCCCTTCATCAAATAATGGTTCAATCACCAACTCACCCATTGGATTTATATATCCGTATTTATCATCGATTCTTACCCTGGCCATCTCATTCTGAAAAAAATCGGCCTCATGGAAGCGATTCTCAATAATCAGGGCACCGGTAGTATCGATGTATCCATATTTATTGTCGATCTTTAAGGGATATAATTTGGTTTCTGCCAATAAAAAACTGATCAGCGTTAGTAAAAAGATAATAATTCGTTTCATGACATCCTCTGTGTAATTATATGTAAAATCTAATATATGAACTTTGAAATCAAAAAAAAAGGGCAAAAAAAAACCGACCCGATAATTCGGGCCGGTGGAAAGGGATATGAACATAAATGTTAGTCTACATTGATTTCAATCTCTTTGGGTTTTGCTTCTTCAGCTTTCGGGACGACAATGTCCAGTATTCCATTGCGGAACTCTGCCTTAATGTCATTCTGTTTAACGTTCTGCGGTAGCCGAAAACTTCTCTGAAATTTTCCATAAGATGATTCCATTCTGTGGAAATTATCGGATTTATCCTCTTTCTTGTTTTTCTTTTCCCCGGAAATTGTCAAAACATTTTCTTTGACATTGATTTTCACATCTTTTTTATTCAATCCGGGTAATTCCACATGAAATTCGAATTCATCATCTAATTCTTCAATGTCAACTTTGGGTGTGAAGCGACTGATAAAGGAATCTTCTCCATTCCAAAAATCATCATAAGTATCCAGATCATCACCAAAGTTTCTTAATTGATTCATCGGGTTTCTTTTTAATAAGTTCATAGCATCCTCCATTTTTAGTTTGTAATTGACTTTTTAAAAATCATTTATAAATATCACAAATTATGTACCTTATAGAAAATGAATGCATAATGACAGGACTATTTTTCATAATGTCAGAGAATAATTCAATATGTAATAAGTATGAATAATTGACATTAAATAATGACATAAATACCTTTATTCTGTCAGGCATGATTTTTCTTACCGGCTTCTGCCGAGAAATGACAGGAAAGTATTTATTAATTGACTATTTACTATTATATTGATAGGGAATAGACAATTGAAAGATGAACAATAAATGAGAGGAAAAATGAATAGTAAAAGAATTTATCTGGATCATAATGCAACAACCCCCCTACATCCGGAAGTTAAAAAATATATGATTGAAAAAATGGACCTGTTTGGAAACCCATCCAGCATGCATGAATATGGACGTGAAACCCGAAGAGAAGTGGAAAAGAACAGAAAGGTGATTGCTGATTTTATAAATGCAAAACCCGATGAAATTGTTTTCATGAGTAGTGGTTCCGAGGCCAACAATACAGTGTTGTCGTTGTCAGCCTGCCCTTTGAAATCCTGTAATATTCAGGGATTGATGAAGCCAAAAATGATTACCTCGACGATCGAACATCCGGCAGTTTTGGAAACGGTTAAATGTCTCAGCGGCAAAAGCGCTGAAGTGGCCTATGTCGAAGTGGATGGTGAGGGAAAAATCAATATGGAACAGTTGGAAGAGGAATTGAAAAAAGAGCAGGCTTTACTGGTTTCTGTTATGATGGCCAACAATGAAATTGGCACGATTCAGAATATCAAGAAAATTGCTGAATTGACCCATAAGTATAATGCCTTTTTTCATACTGATGCAGTTCAGGCGGCCGGAAAAATACCCATTGATGTCAGGGAATTGGGAATTGACTTTCTGACTATGTCAGCGCATAAAATTTACGGTCCCAAAGGTATCGGCGCCTTGTATATTCGTGAAGGTGTTCCTTTTTGTCCTTTGATTTATGGTGGTCACCAGGAAGATGGACGAAGGGCCGGTACGGAAAATTCCCTGGGCATATCGGGATTCGGTAAGGCCATCGAGATGCGTCAAAAGGAAATGGAAAGTGAAAAGGAACGACTGCTAAGATTAAAAAATAAATTAAAAAAGGGTATCATGGAAAAACTTACCCATGTAAAAATAGTCGGGCATGAAAAAGATTGCATCCCCGGCACCTTGAATTTATCCTTTGAGGGGGTCGAAGGGGAATCAATCCTTTTATACATGGATTTAGCCGGTATTGCGGTATCTACCGGTTCGGCTTGTTCCTCAGGGTCACTGGAACCATCCCATGTTATTTTAGCCACCGGCCTGGATGATGAATTTGCCCATGGCTCCATACGATTCAGCCTGGGGCGGGAAACAACGGATGATGAAATTGACTATGTCATTAAAACCGTACCTGAGATCATTAAAAAATTACGAAAAATGTCAACAAGAGATTTAAGGAGATAGATATGAATGACCTAAATTGGGTATACACAGAAAATGTAAAAGATCATTTTATGAATCCGCGGAATGTTCTGGATAGTCTGGAGGATTATGATTATGACGGATACGGAAAAACCGGCAATATTCAATGTGGTGATGAAATGCTTTTCGTTATCAAAGTGAAGGATGGTAAAATAGCCGATTGCAAGTGGAAAACCTATGGATGCGCCAGCGCCATTGCCAGTACATCAAAACTTTCCGAAATGGTGGTAGGCATGACTCTCGATGAAGCCTACCATATTTCGCCTCAGGATGTCGTCAAAGCTTTGGGCGGTTTACCGGATAAAAAAATCCATTGCTCTGTTTTAGGCGATCGTGCCTTAAGAGCGGCAATCGATGATTATTACGAGAAAAACGGAATGGAAGATAAAATCCAAAAAGAAGAAGCCCAGATCGTTTGTAACTGTATGAATGTGACTGATAAAGATATTGAAGATGCGGTTCTTGATGGTGCAAAGGACTATAAGACTTTACAGGAAATGACAAAGCTCGGAACTGTCTGTGGCGGCTGTAAGGATGAAGCACTGACTGTTATGGAAGATTACCTTGAAAAATATTATGGATAAATGATCTGTATAATGTTTTTATTAGCCTCTTGCTATCGGTAAGGGGCTTTTTTTTAACATCTGATACTTTAACCTGCATTATTCAGGTTAAGTAATTTTTTCCAGTTATGTTATAATTTGGTCAATTTTAATTTCTCAGTAATTTTAGAATTGAGAGAAGCCAATGATTTGATAGTCGGCCAGAAATTAAAAAAGCCGGCTGGGGATGCCGGCTTTGAGAGGGGGAATTAACTTTTGAGTTCTTTAGGCGATTTTGATTTCCCGTGGTTTTGCTTCTTCAGCTTTTGGAATTGCAATGTTGAGAATACCGTCCTTGAAATCCGCTTTAATATCTTCCTGTTTTACATTTTGAGGAAGTTTGAAGCATCTCTGAAATTTTCCATAGGCTGATTCAATTCTGTGGAAGTTCAGTTTTTTGTCTTTATTTTTCTGCGCTTTTTCTCCGGAAATCGTGAGAATATTGTCTTTCAGAGAAATTTTTACATTTTCTTTGTCCAATCCCGGTAATTCTGCGTGGAAGAGAAATTCATCATCATTTTCTTCAATATCCACAGTGGGATTGAATTTTGTCAGATATGAATCTTCACTGTTCCAAAAACTGCTGAAAAAATTATCAAAATCCTTTGTTACGTTAGTTAAATCTCTTTCAGGGTTCCATCTTACTAAACTCATTGTTTTCTCCTTTTTTTTAGTTAGTTATTAAACTTTTTAATTAGTTATAATCTCTTTTCTCAATTTCAATTTTCGCTATCAGAGTGACAAGGGTTATACCACAAATAATTTGAAAAAATATTGTCACAGCAGACTGATAGATTGACAAAGAATATGTAAATATGCATAATGGTATGTCAAAAAAATTGTCAATTCTGACATACAGCGTAATTGTGTCAGGAAAATTAGCAGGTAATTAAGTGGAAACAGAGAAAATCAGAAAGGTTCTATTTCCGTTACACCAACAGGCCTGATGGATAAGATCCGGGCGCTTTCCGGACCGAAAACCGGTGTAATGTAATTGATGTATTCCTTTACTTTGTCAGAGGGGAGAAAAATCTGTATTGTGCCGGCGAATCCGCCCCCGTGAATGCGGCAGGCGCCAGCATTAATTTTTTTAAGAAAAATTTCCGTTAATGCCAGCGCCAGGCTGACTTCCTGCTGTTTATAGTTTTTTGGAGTGTATATGTTTTGTAAATATTTAAAAGAAGAGTTACCGGATTCTTTGACAAGGGAGAGAAAGTCGTCAATATGCTGATTTTCCAGAGCAATGACTTGTTTGTCCACCCGTTTGTTTTCATTGAAAAAATGGAGTGTGCGCAGAATTCCCCGCTGATTGACTTTATCTTTCAACTCCGGCAGCGCTGAAATGAAGCTTGTTTCATCTATTTCACGGCAGTTGTTTTTATCGAAAAAATCAGCAACTTCTGCCATTTCCCGGGGAATAGCGGCATAATCCTCTGTCAGGTCAGCATGGTTTGCGCCGGTATCCAGAACGATTAGTTTGTAATTGGTCTGGTTAAAGTCAAATTTTATCCGGGTCACTTCCGGTTTATCCGTCTGCAGGAAGTCAATGGCGATGATATTTCCTATCGCACATGCCATTTGGTCCATCAGACCGCAGGGTTTGCCAAAATATTGATTTTCGGCATATTGTGATATTTTAGCGAGTTCTTCATTGGGAATTTTACCGTCGTTAAAAAGATTATTGAAAATCGCCGCGATCAGAACCTCAACAGAAGCGGAACTACTAAGACCGGAGCCTTGCAGAACATGGCTTTTCATCACAGCATTAAAACCACCTGTCTTATGATCAAGTTGGTTTAAGCGGGCGGCTATACCACGGATCAGGGCATTGGTGGTCTCTTTTTCTTCCTTTTTTAATTCGCTATCGGAAATATCAACGATAAAAGGTTCCGGGAATCCTTCCGAAATAATTTTGACGATAGTGGAATCCGTTTTACTGACTACTGCTTTGGTATCCAGGTTAACACTGGCAGCGATGACTTTGCCGTTATTGTGGTCGGTGTGGTTACCGCTTATTTCTGTTCGACCGGGGCAACTGAAGAAGTGGTTGGGAGATGCCATAAAAATATCATAATATTGTTTATTTAGGTGAAAAAAATCCTGTTTATGGGCTTCAATATTTGATTTCAAATAGATATCAGTCAGTTTGCGCTTTTGCATAATTGTAAACCTTTACATTATTAGGTGTTTTTCAACTTCAGAGGAATTTATAATAAATAATTTTTTTATACAATAGGGTAGCAATGATATAAACAAATAAATTTAATCGATTACATTATGGGTGAAATGGAGTTTTCATCAATCCCGCTTTTCTGTTGGATAATAGATTGATATATAACAAAAATATGTATACTTTGATTTTAAATAGTATCTAAAACCAGGAAAGTTAGTATAAATGTCTCGCAAAAAAGTTGAAAATAATTCCCAAAAAATCCACTACCTGAACAGGGTGCTGAAATCCATTCGGGATATTAATCAATTACTTATCAGAGAAAAAGACCGCCACAAATTAGTGGAAAAAATATGTGATATATTAGTCGAAAACCACGGCTTTAAAAATGCCTGGATTCTATTGGTTGATGACAGGCGTAATTATGAATATGCCGCTGCAAATTCTTCCTCAGAAAAATTTAGAGATTTAAAAAAAGATACCGAAAAGAGTCGGTATCCCGCCTGTGTGAACGGAGCGTTGAAAAATTCAAATGTTCAGATTACCGATTATCAGACTTGTCGAAAATGTCAATTTTTTGATGTTGATAGTGAGTTTTCCGGGCTGTCGGTCAAAATTCAACACAACAACCGGCAATTTGGTGTTTTAACAGGCTATATTAAGACAGCGTTTATTGATGAAGAACTGAAAGATTTGTTCCGGGAAATTGCCAATGACCTGGGATTCGGGTTGAATGATATTGAACAGGTAAAAGAAAAAGAATATTATGAAGCGCTATTAAAGGAGAGTGAAACCCAGCTTCGAAATATTTTTGATTACGCGCCGGCTGGTATTTTTCGGACCACTCTGCCGGGGGAAATACTGGGAATAAATGATGAGATGGCCCGAATTATGGACTTCAATTCTATAGAAGATGCAATCGCGCATTATTCGGACCTGGAAAAGAAATTTTATCGGAACAAGAATAAACGAAGAGAATTGCTCAGTAAATTAGACCAGGATGGAGTGGTCAAAAATTTTACTTTTCAGGCGCAATCCAAAGACGGTACGATCAAATGGCTCTCAATGAATGCGAGGCTGGATAAAGAAAAAGGCTTCATAGATGGTTTTTGCCGTGATGTAACAAAAGAGTACGCCATTCAAAAGCAATTGGAATGGAATGAAAAACATCTGCAGTTTATTATTGAGGGTGGAAATCTGGGAACATACACCTGGTTTGTAAAGACCGGAAAAACTATTTTTAATGAGAAATGGGCGGAAATGCTTGGGTACAGCCTGGAGGAACTGGAACCCACCACCATTGAAACCTGGAAAAAAATGACCCATCCCAAAGACCTGGAAAAAAGCCTTCAAAAAATTGAGAAATTATTCAACCGTGAAATAGATCATTATGAAACTGAGTTGAGAATAAAACATAAAAAAGGTCACTGGATTTGGGTGTTGGATAAGGGCAAAGTGGCGGAATGGGACGAGCATGGCAAGCCTGTTAAAATGAGTGGAATTCATACCGATATCACACTGCTGAAAAAGACCACCGCCAAATTAGAGAAAAGTGAGCAACGGTACCGCTCTTTATTTTCTAATATGACCACCGGCTTTGCCTTGCACAAAATTATCACCGATGAAACAGGGCTGCCGGTAGATTATGTCTATGTGGAGGTCAACAATGCCTTTGAAAAAATGACGGGACTGAAGAGAAGTGAACTGCTTAACAAAAGGGTTACTGATGTTTTACCTGTAATTAAGCAGGACCCGGCTGATTGGATACACCGCTATGGACAGGTGGCACTCAAAGATGAGACGCTGCGGTTTGAAAATTACTCCGAAAGTCTTGGCAAATGGTTTGATGTTTTAGCCTATTCACCTCAGCAATATTATTTTGCCACCATAATTGATGACATTACCCTGCGCAAGGAAACGGTACGGAAACTTGAAGCAAGTGAAAAACGCTTTCGCGAAGTGATTGAATATAATTATGTACCAATGGTAATCACCGATAATAACCAGGATATTATTTTATTTAATAAGAAATTTACAGATACCTTTGGCTGGAGTCTTAAGGATATCAGTACAGCGGAGCGCTGGTGGCAGGTGGCTTATCCTGATCCGGAATACAGGGAAGAAGTTATCCGGCAATGGAATCGTGCTGTCGCAAAAGCTGTGGAAACAAAAAGTGAGATAGAACCGCAGAAATGGCAACTGACCTGCAAAAACGGGCAGGAAAAAATTGTTGAATTTGTCTTTAAATCCCTGGATGATATAAATGTGATCGCCATGAAAGACATCACGGAATTTGAAAAGAAACAGCAGGAAATTAAAAATGTCCATAACATCTACCGGCAAACAATTGAAAATGCCCAGGGTGTTCCTTATAAATTGAATTACATAACCGAAAAATATGATTTTATCAGTGACAAATGCGAAGAACTCTTAGGTATTCCACGGGAGAAATTAACCCTCGCGGAAGTGCGAAAAATTGTTAAAAATCCAATCGTAACAGATCCCAATGGCCCGATCAATTACCAGGAATACAACCAATTATTCAAAAGCGGGCAGATTGACAAATACCAGGTGGAATTTCAGATTCACCATCCTGAGGGTGAAACGAAGTGGATCAGTGACCGCTCGCTGACTATTAAAGAAAAGGGAAAAGTCATTGGCTCAATGGGAATTCTACAGGATATATCAGAAATAAAAACGGCTGATGAAAAACTTAAATATATTCATAATATCTACCGGCAAACGATTATGAACGCCCGCGGCATACCATATATGTTTAAATATCAGGATGATACCTATACGTATCTGGGTGAAGGCTTTTACGAATTGTTCGGGATAGACTATGGTGAGATCACTTTTGACGATGTCCGTAAAAATATTATTCAGAGTATTGTTGTCGATCACGAAAGACAGGATGATTATGAGGAATATGTAAGAAAATTTAAGAATGGTGAGTTTGATAATTATAAAGTTGATCTTAAGATCAGAACCGAATCAGGAAATTCCAAATGGGTGGCTGACCGCGCCATGCCGATCAAAGATGGAAAAAGCGGAAAAGTAATCGGCGCCATGGGAATATTGCAGGATATTACCGAACAAAAGCAGGCGGAAGAGGCCCTGAGAAAAAGTGAAGAACGGTTTAAACTGGCTATCGAAGGGACGCAGGATGGATTGTGGGACTGGAACTTACGCACAAACCACGCTTATCATTCCGAGCGATTTGCTACCATGCTCGGGTATGAATACGGAGAATTGCCATTTACCAGCAAAGCCTGGGAGGATCTGCTGCATCCCGATGATGTGGAAATAGCCCGCCAAAATGTTGAGAAATACCTTAAGCAAAAAGTCGATCACTATATTTCCACTTTTCGACTGCGTTGCAAAGACGGGACATATAAATGGATAACCGGCCGTGGCAAAGCCCTGTTTGATGAAACGGGCGCAGCCTATCGATTTCTTGGTTTTAACACTGATATTACGGAACAGAAAAAATCCGAGGAATTGAATCAGAAACTGGAAAAACAATTACGAAAAAAGCAAAAACTGGAAACCCTGGGAACACTGGCCGGTGGCATCGCCCATGATTTTAATAATATACTAACACCGATTATGGGCTATTCCGATATGGCGATACAACAAATGGATAAAGATAACCAATTTTATGACCATTTCAATGAAATATCCAGGGCTGCCTTCAGAGCTAAAGACCTGGTCTACCAGATGCTGAATTTCAGTCGACAGTCCGAGCAGCAGCGGACACCAATGAATATTGTGCCGGTTATAAAAGAAGCTTTGAAATTAATGCGTCCATCCATTCCCACCACGATCAATATAAAAACGAATATTGATAAGATTGAAGATAAGGTGCTGGCCGACGCCACAAAAATTCACCAGGTGGTCGTTAATTTATGTACCAATGCTTTTCAGGCCATGGAAGAGAAAGGTGGCGATCTCTCCATTGAACTCAAAAAAGTCTCGATTGATGAAGAAACCAGTAAAAATTATCTGGACCTTAGCCCCGGTGAGCATTTAAAACTGAGTATTGCCGACACTGGTGTGGGAATGGACGCCATTACCAAAGAAAGAATTTTTGAGCCTTTTTTTACCACCAAAAAAGTCAACAAAGGAACCGGCCTCGGCTTGGCGGTTGTGCATGGAATTATCCAAAATCATGAAGGGACAATTACAGTCTACAGTGAACCGGATTTCGGTACAACCTTTAATATCTTTTTACCTGTTTTTAAAGGGGAGGATGTGAATGAGACACCAGAAGACCGGGAAGATACCTTTAAACAGGGAACCGAATCGATTTTAGTGGTGGATGACAAAGTCGCAGTCACGAAATTACTGGATAAAATGCTAAAAGCCCTGGGCTATCGGACCACTGTCGCTAATTCCAGCCAAAAAGGATTTGAACTGTTCCGGGAAAATCCGGAGGAATACCAGCTGCTCATCACAGACCTGACCATGCCGGAGATGACCGGACTGGAACTGGCGGAGCGGATTCATCAAATAAAACCCGGCACACCCGTGATAATGGTCACCGGATACGGGAACCGTGTAAAGCAGGATGAAAAGGAAAAAGCCGGTATAACGAAGTTGATTGGCAAGCCGGTTTTATTAAGTGAAATTTCACAATCGGTGCGCAATATTTTTGACAGAATGAAAAAAGAGTGACGGAAGTGCCACTCTTTTTTCTTGCGGGTTGGGATATGAATATAGTATTTACCAGGCCTTTTTCCTCAGAAATAATCCAAAGGCAATCAAATAACAAAGACCGGCAAAAGCCAGTGAAATTGAATATCCCCAGGTAAAAGCGATCAGCAATACCAGGGTCGCGCCAAATGTTGAAGCGGCGCCGTTAACCGCGAATCCCCAGTCGATTAATTTACCAACCCGAAGGCCGGCTTTCGGAAAAGGCATTCCCATAAAAAATCCCAATGGGGCCAGTACAACAATGGCCACCAGCATCCTGGGGAAAAGACCCATACCGCCGAAAATCCTGACAATCAGCGGGAAGGCGAAAATATTGAAAACCAACCACAATAAAATTCCCAGAAAAGGAGCACGATCAGTAAATTTTGTGGAAAAGCGACTGCCTATTCCGGAAAATATTAAAAGACTGATCAGAATTGTGGTCAAACTAAAAATCGTCGTACCGATCAGTAAGGCATATTGCTGGATAAGGATCACTTCGATCATCATAAATCCCATGCCGATCATAAAAAAGTATAACCAGGGAGCAAATTTTAGTTTTTCCTTGCTGAAAAGATAGGGCAGTAGGTTGATGGGAATGATGATAACAAGAATGATCATGAGTATAATCGCAATAATCAACTTGGAGAGGGGAAATCCGAAAAATTCATAGGGCAGCACTTTGTCCAGTTTTTCAAAAGAGAAATTTTTCCAGAGTCCCATCTGGGCGGCAAAGGGTCGGTTATCGGTGGTCGGTGAAATATCGTAAGGCGCTTTTTTCCCGGCCTCTTGCCAGCCTTCATTAATGATTGCCGTAATCAGGGGATCATGAAGAGAATCAACAGTTACAGGATAAACCGGGTAAACCCAATTCCGGGCTTCCATTTCCATATTGCCAAAGGCATTGTCAATAATGTCACCGGTCAGTGGTTGTTTGGCCATTAGTATGATCTTGCGACGCATTTTAGGCAGATTATAGACAGCGAAATGAGCCTTCGGATTTTCTATGCCGACACTTTTCAGGGCATTCTTTACTTCGGAAACCATGCGGGGTACATAAAACTGGTGTTCCATCATCAGAAATCCGTTTTCCGACAGACTGTTCCAGTAATCCACAAAGGCTTCGGTGGTGAAAAGATAATTTTCCGCCAGGGCAAAACTCCCCGATGCCATGGCCGCAAAAGAATTGGCGCTCAGGGAGTAGATGATGTCGAATTTATTATTGAACCGCCGGACATAAGCGCGGGCATCTTCGGTAATGACTTTGACGCGGGGATCTTTGTAGATATTTCCGGAAAATTCCGCCAGAAATCCTTCGGTCATCATATAATTGATGTGTGGAATGACCTCAGCGGCATGGACTTCGGCCGCCCCGTGCTGAAGCGCCTGCAGGACATCGACACCACCGCCGGCGCCTAAAGACAGGAAGGTACAGTTTTCATTCTGATCAATCAGATATTTTACATCAATGCCAAAATCATAGAGTTCTGAATCAGGCTTGTTAAAATTTCCATCGAATCCATAACAGGGAGAGTTGGCGGCATTATCGATATTCAGCCCCCAATAATTTTCTGAAAAATCATAGACTTTGATCTTTGCCATGGCGTCCCAGTGTGTATAAATGACCTCTGAACGCTCTTCTCTTTCCGCCTGAAGCCAGTGGTCGGCAAAAGGTGTGGCGGCTAAATACAGAATCGCCAGTAAGGCCGGGACCGCCTTGAAAAATTTTCGATAGGATAAAAAAGCAGCCAGCAGAATCGGAAAGGAAATCAGAAAAGTTGCCACCGGTGTTCCCAGCCAGTTCATCAACAGGATAACTAAAATAATACCGGCGCCGGCACTGATCAGGTCTACCATATACAGCTTATCCAGTTCCTTATTATGGGTTTTCAGTAGTAATGCCAGGGCAATCCCGCCGATAAAATAAGCGGAGTTCAGGATCAATACTGTCAGGAGCAGTTTTAAGATCATCAGTTTGTCACTGAATATTTGGGTGAATTGAATATCCAGTTTGAAGATCAGAAGCGGGCCGATGAACATGGCCAGTGAAGTCAATACCAGTAAATGGGGGAGTAATTTTTCCCGGTTAAGACATTTGAAGAAGCGAAGTGAAAGGCTGCCAAGCCCCAGCCCCAGCACTGATAGTGACAGGATCAGAAAGGCAAAGGTGTAAAAAAATTCAGCCGAAAAAATTCTTGTCCAGGCCATTTCCAATGCAATCAATGAAAGGGAGAGTAGCCCGATTGTTAAATATTTGTTGTAACGCATCAATAGTCCTCTTTTTATTAAATAATACTGTTCTAAGAGTGCTTCGGTTTGGAAATGTTGTCAGTGGGATTGCTTATTTAATGGCTTAGGTATGAATTGTTGCATTTTGGAATGAAATGAGTTTTATTGAGAATAAGTATCAGTTTTTTGCGATTATTTTTTTTACTTCGATCATTGTGCTATGAGCAATACAACTGGCTGCCATAGCGTGTCCCCCTTTGCTAAGGGGGAACAAGGGGGTTGTAAAACGAATGCCAACGCAAACATTTTCCCACTTCGATCATTAGTTTTACACCCTCCCCGCCTGCTGCGGGCAAGCTGCACCTCTCCGTCAAAGCCAGTCAATAGCCTGGTTTTATAACCGGATTATTAACCTTTTTAGAGAGGACTGGTTGGGGTGTGGCAACGACTTCGATGATTCTGTC
>CAYYMT010000031.1:0-25836 GCA_964472715.1 uncultured bacterium
CGCACAGAATGGCACCGTTGTGTGGTCTGGCGCCAGACCGCGGATTTTGTGAAACAGTATATTCGCAAAGGGCAATTGGTTTTCATTGACGGTAAACTTCAAACCCGGAAATGGCAGGACAAAGAGGGAAACAACCGCTACACCACCGAAGTCCAGGTCAATCAATTGACTCCTTTAGGAAGCAAAAAGGATAATCCCACCGCGGCTCAGGGGGAAGCGTATCCACAGTCCAATCCGCCGGAAGAAGATAAAGACGTTGTTCCTTTTTAAAAGTAACGTTAGAATAATGCTTATGAGACGATTATTTATTTTTATTGCTGTACTGCCGGTATTCCTCTTTGCTGAAACACCGGCCATGGTGGAAACCGCTCTCAACAAACTGGCAGCCGATTCTACCAATCAATACAGTTACACCAAAAAAACCATCGCAACAGAAGAGACCCGGACCATTAAATACGATCCCACAGAAAAGGGTAGTGATCGCTGGGAACTGGTCTCCGTGAATGGCCAGTCCCCGACCAGGGAAGTATTAAAAGCCTTTTATAAGAAGCAAGCGAACAACGAAGGCAAAAAGGGCCGCTCCTTTACTTTTGATAGCGAAGAAATGCAGGATTTTTCTCTGAAAAGTGAAACTGCCGAAATGATTGAATATAGCTACCGGATTGAAAGTGACAAGAACAAAAAAATGACGGAAAAGCTGATCTGTGAGATTGCTATTAATAAAAGTGATACAAGCCTCGCTGCCATTAAGATGCAAATAACTGAGCCTGTTTCACCGATGGTCTCGGTAAAACTGGAAAAATTTCATGTGGAAATGAATTTTGACCGGTATCAACCGACAGGATCACCGGTTTTGGCTCAGACCAAAACCCGCATCAAAGGAAAGGCCATGCTTTTCAAAAAAATTGATGAAAATGTAATGGAAAAATATTATGATTATAAATTAATTGAGGAGGCTGCCGAATAGTTTCAGCAGCCCCTGAATATTATATTTCGTAATCTACTGCAACCACGCGTTCCGTCACCTGTCTGACAAATTTGACGACTTTTTGATGTTCTTCGTGAATTCTGTATTGATCCAGGTCTTCCGTAGTCTTGAATTCCGAATAGAGCGCAATATCAAAATTCCGTTCACTCTCCGTGATATTTTGTCCGGCTTCAAGCTTAACGACAACATCAATTTTATTTTTTAAATCATTGAGCATTGCAAGCATTTTCGCTGTGTTTTCTGCTTTGTTTTCTTCTTTTAATGTCCACATGACAATATGTTTGATCATGATATATCCTTTCTGTTTGGTTTAATAGTAATAAGATAAGCGAATATATGAAAACATGAAAGTATCGATTTTTAAATTTCATGCTGTTTTGTAGATTTGCCAATGGAGAAACCCAAATCTATCAGTAGTTTTCAGAAAAATTTATTAAAATGGTACCGGGAAAAGGCCCGTGATCTTCCCTGGCGACAGACATCTGATCCCTATAAAATATGGATATCCGAAGCCATGCTGCAACAAACCCAGGTAAAAACCGTGATTCCCTACTATGAGAGATTTCTGAACAGTTTTCCGGCAGTTAAAGATTTGGCAGCAGCGGATTCGCAACAAGTGCTAAAACTCTGGGAAGGACTGGGATATTACAGCCGCGCCCGCAATCTCCACAAAGCCGCGCGAATAATTTTGTCGGAATATGACGGAAAATTACCCTCGACATGGCAAAATCTGAAAACACTCCCCGGGATTGGCGACTATATCGCGTCAGCGGTAGCATCAATCGCTTTTCATGAACCGGTGGCGGTTGTTGACGGTAATGTCAAACGGGTGCTGGCACGGCTTTTAACATTAGAAATTCCGGTGAATGACGCTAAACACAAAAAAATATTTGCAAAAAAAGCCGATGAACTGCTGAACAATAAAAATCCCGGTGACCATAATGAAGCCATGATGGAACTGGGCGCCATGATCTGTACGCCTAAAAATCCTTTCTGTGATCCCTGCCCTGTAATGAATCAATGCCGTGCTTTTAAGAGCGACCAGGTGGATCACTTCCCAAAACGGATCAGGAAGCCTGTGAGGCCTCTTTATCATATTTCTGTCGGTGTCATTTACAAAGAAGATAAAATACTGATTACTAAGCGCAAAGAAGCTGGCCTGCTGGGCGGATTATGGGAATTCCCCGGCGGCAAAAGGAAAGCCGGTGAATCCGCGGAAACCGCTTGTCTGCGGGAGATCAAAGAGGAAACCGGATTGACTGTATCCATTATCAAACATTTGAAAACAGTCAGACATGCCTATACCCATTTTAAAATATCAATGGATGTTTTTATCTGTGAATATGTATCCGGTGAAGTGGCGTTAAAAGGGCCTGTGGATTTTCGCTGGATCACCACTAATGAAATTCCTGAATATCCTTTTCCCAGGTCGAATCATAAGTTTATGGGGTTGCTGAAATAATGATACCAGTTGATTTTCAATTATCTAAAGGATAAATTTTATTTAAAATATAAAAGAGGATTATAATGAAAAGTCTAAAAAATGAAGTTATCAATGCCATTTCAACATTACCCGATAATGTAGATATTGATGAGATAATGTACCAACTTTATGTTATCGATCAGGTAGAAAAAGGGTTGGAAGATGTTAAGAATGGAAATGTAACGACTATTGATGAACTTGAAAAAGAAATGACTAAATGGTAATATTTTCGCAACGCGCTAAATATCAACTCAAACAAATACACGATTATATAAAAAGCGACTCTAAATTTTATGCAAAAAAAGTTATGCATGAAATTATTTCAGAATGTAAAAATCTTGGAAATTTTCCAAAAGTTGGAAGATGCGTGCCAGAAATCGGCGATGTTACTATTAGAGAGATATTTTTATATTCCTACAGAATGATTTATAAAGTTACAGATTCAAAAAAAATAGTGATTCTTGCAATTATCCATTGCAGAAAAAAATTCAGTAAAGAAAGTTTTAAAAAGATAGATTAATCAATATTCAGAATAATAACCCCAAAATTATTACGAAGAGTTTAACATAGAAAAAGGTAATGGAAAAATCGGTAGTACAGTCAACTACAAGACGACAGTACCGGCCATGACAGTTACAAAAATTTAAAAGAGCAGGTGAAATCACCTGCTCTTTTAATTATATGAATGACTTAATAATCAGTAATTATTCAGCCATTTTTTTGTAATCTTCGAAGCGTTTTTTGATCCATTTAACGGTTGCTTCACGGTAGGCCTTTTCCTTTTCAGGGAAAGTCTTCTGCAAGGCAGAATACCGTTTTTCTTTATCAAGGATCTCTTCAACTGATTTTTTAGGCTCTCTGGTATCCAGAATGAAGGGATTTTTACCTTCTTCTTCCAGTTCCGGATTAAACCGGTAAGTTAACCAGTAACCGGTCTCTACTGCCAGTTTTTCTTCCTGGACAGCATCAGACATATTGATACCATGGTTGATACATGGCGCGTAAGCCATAATGATAGATGGCCCGTCATAGGCTTCCGCTTCTTTAAAAGCCTTTAATACCTGGTTCATGTTAGCCCCCAGTGAAACGGAAGCAACATAAACATAGCCATAACTCATCATCATTTTACCCAGGTCTTTTTTGCTTGTTGCTTTGCCGGATTCAGCAAAACGGGCAATAGAACCTAAAGGTGTCGCTTTAGACGCCTGTCCACCGGTGTTAGAGTAAACTTCGGTATCCAGTACCAGTACATTTACATTTTTACCGGATGCCATCACGTGGTCCAGACCGCCGTAACCAATATCATAGGCCCAGCCGTCACCACCAATTGCCCAAACGCTCTTGTCAACGAAGTAATCCTTTAATTCCAACTCTTTTTTGAGCAGTTTTTTGGTTTCTCCGTCACTGGCATTTTCATAAGCTGTTTTCAGTAATGCTTTGGTCTTTCTGGAATTGTTTTTGGTTTCTTCAGTAACAGAAGTCCAGTTGTCAAGGGCAAAGGTCAGCGCTTCTTTGAGTTCGCCATCCACTTTTTCCACCAATTTCTTTGTATTGGCTTTTAAAAGTTTTCTGTTGGCGTCAACAGCCAGGCGCATTCCAAAACCGTATTCTGCATTATCTTCAAACAGTGAATTTGCCCATGTGGGACCTTCACCATGTTCATTGGTTGTATATGGAATGGTTGGGAAAGTGCCGCCCCAGATTGAAGAACATCCGGTTGCATTGGCAATGACCATTCTGTCGCCGAATAACTGTGTCAGCAATTTAACATAAGCGGTTTCGCCACAGCCTGCACAGGCGCCGGAGAACTCAAGCAATGGTTTTTTGAACTGGGAGCCTTTGATGGATTCCACAGCAAACTTTTCACTGAGCTGTTCCGGAAGCGCGTCAAAGAATTTTTCATTGGCGGATTCACCGGCTTCACGTTCTTCTTCGATCGGATTCCAGCCGAGAGCACCTTTCGGACAAGTATTGACACAAACTTTACAGGACTGACAATCGTCGATATAAACCTGTACCTTGTAATCATATTTTTCGCCGTCTTTGCTCATTGCTTTCAGTGTGTTGAAAGATTCCGGCGCATCAGCCAGATTTTCTCTGTCAATTAGTTTTGTTCTGATAGCCGCGTGGGGACAAACCAGCGAACATTGATTACACTGAATACATTTGTCGGCGATCCAGTGGGGTACCATCGGCGCCACGCCACGTTTTTCAAGTTTGGTGGTACCGGAAGGCACGCTGCCATCCAGAGGCATCTCAGAAACAGGAATATCATCACCTTCCAGTTTCATTACTTTTTCGATTATATTTTTGGTAAAGCCGTCAGCATCTTTCGGAACAAACTGTTTGCGGGCCTGGGCTTTGCCTGGTAATTCGGAAGGAACATCGATTTTTTCAATGTTTTCATTGGCTTTATCCACAGCCAGGTGATTCATTTTGACAACATCTTCACCTTTTTTGGAATAGGTCTTTTCAATCGCGTTCTTGATCAATTTAATTGCTTCATCTTTCGGCAGAACTTTGGAAATAATAAAGAAAGCCGCCTGCATCACGGTATTTACGCGGTTACCAAGCCCCACTTCATCAGCGATTTTCAGAGCGTTGATATTATAAACTTCCAGTTGTTTTTCGATGATCTCTTTCTGCTGTTCTTCTGTGAAATGTGAGAACACTTCATCTTTGTCCCAGTTGGAATTGATCAGTAGAATACCATTTTTCTTGATCCCTTTCAGAACATCATATCGTTCGATAAAAGACTGTTGATGGACTGCCACGAAATCAGGACTGCCTACCAGGTATTCGGAATTGATCTTACTGTCGCCAAAACGCAGGTGAGATCTTGTAATACCACCGGATTTTTTGGAATCATATTCAAAATATCCCTGGGCATATTTATCGGTGTTGTCACCAATGATCTTGATAGAATTTTTGTTGGCGCCAACAGTACCGTCCGACCCGAGTCCCCAGAATTTACAGGAGATAGTGCCTTCGGGAATCGTGTTGATCTGTTCTTTTACTTCGATGGAAGTACCGGTTACATCATCATTGATACCCACAGTAAAACCATGAAAAGCTTTGCCGTCCAGATGATCATAAACTGCTTTGACCATTGATGGTGTAAATTCTTTAGAAGAAAGACCATAGCGGCCACCGATGATTTTGATGTCTTTGCCCTGCAGGGCGCTGACAACGTCAAGATAAAGCGGTTCGCCAATGGAACCGGGTTCTTTGGTTCTGTCAAGGACAGCAATTTTTTTAACTGTTTCCGGCAATGCCTTCAGAAAATGGTCCACAGCAAAAGGGCGATAGAGACGAATTTTGATCAGTCCCAGTTTTTCGCCGTTTTTGTTCAGGTAATTAATAGTTTCTTCAATGGTTTCACATCCACTGCCCATGGCAATGATCACTTTTTCAGCATCTTTGGCGCCAAAGTAATCAAACAAATGATACTGACGGCCAACAACTTCAGCATATTTGTCCATGGCCTCCTGGACAATACCGGGCAGATCATTGTAAAATTTATTGACAGTTTCGCGGCCCTGAAAATAGACATCCGGATTTTCCGCGCCAACTTTAACCACCGGACGTTCCGGATTTAAACTTCTGTTTTTAAATTTTTCCACCGCGTCATAATCACATAACTTTTCATAAACATCATAATCAACTGTTTCAATTTTCTGTATTTCGTGAGAATTTCTAAAGCCGTCAAAGAAATGTAAGAAAGGAATCGAACCGGTCAGGGAAGCCATATGAGTTATAGCAGCCAGGTCCATAATTTCCTGAATAGATGCAGAAGCCATCATACCAAATCCTGTATTCCGGGCTGACATTACATCAGAATGATCACCAAAAATAGAGAGTGATTGTGCCGCCAGTGAGCGGGCGGAAACATGAAATACAGTGGGTTGCATTTCACCGGCGATTTTGTGCATATTTGGCAGCATCAGCATTAATCCCTGGGAAGCGGTAAAGGTCGTTGTCAGTGCTCCGCCGGACAGGGCGCCGTGAACAGCACCGGCGGCACCGGCTTCGGACTGCATTTCAATTACGTCCACTTCTTCGCCAAAAATATTTTTTAGCCCGTTAGCAGACCATGCATCAGCTTTTTCTCCCATCGGGGAAGATGGGGTGATTGGATAGATTGCAGCAACGTCACTAAAGGCATAGGCCACGTGAGCAGCAGCTGTATTTCCATCCATACTTTGCATTTTTTTTGTCATAGTTTTAATCTCCTTTATAGAGGGTTTATAAAAAAATTCATAGTAGGAAAGATATTTAGAAATCACTGTTATTTACTTGTTATCAGTAGTTTAATGTGTGTTTACAGAGTCCTCGGTTGTCAAAGTTTTCAACAGGTAAATATAGTAATTTTTCAGGGTAAAATGCAACAGTTTGCGCGAACCTTATTATTTTGACTTTTATGCTGTGAAAACAATAACTTTATGGTTACAAAAACTCTTTTCCATCCAATATTTTTTCGCCAAAATTATTTGTCTTTGACAATAAAAAAAGGATTGTATTGAAAGTTTTTATATTTCGGCCTTAAGCGTTCGGTATTGTAATACTTTTCCAGATTTACCTTTTTGATTTTATTGTAGGTAATGTCAATCGGTACGTGATTGTATTCACCGGCGGTAAGAGCAACCATGCGGCCTGATTCGCCTCTTAAGATAAGGTCCAGGGCAATATTACCATAGGCCATCGGTACGACAGAGTCCAGAGCATCGGGATTGCCACAGCGCACCAGATAACCTAATTTTTGAAAGATAACATTGATACCGTGATGATAACAATATTTCGGTGATAATTTTCTTACTTGCTCGGCGACATATTGCCCTGTCATATTAAAATATGAAAAGGGCTGTTCACCAACAGGATTTTTAATTTTAGCACCTTCGGAAACCAGGCAGACTGAGTAGCGGCTGGGATTGTTATAACGATCCGATGAAAGCAATTCCGTCAATTCATCAAGGTCAAATTCGTGTTCCGGAATGACACAACGGTCCACGGCTCCCGCCATCGCCGGAATCAGAGCCGTAAACCCGGCAAATTTCCCAAAAACTTCAATGATCAGGAAGCGCTCATGAGATCCTGCGGAAGTTCTCAGAGCATGGGTCATTTCAATTGTTCGTGTAACACAGGTGCTGAAGCCAATACAATAATCAGTGCCAAAAACATCATTATCCATTGTTTTGGGAATTCCGATCACTTTGACACCGCGTTTGTGCAATTCCACCGCATAATACAAAGAGTCCTTGCCGCCAATTGGAATCAAATAATCAATGCCCAGGTATTCCAGGTTTTTCAAAATTTCATCGGTCAGGTCATTGATCTCTTCATTGTAACTATCCCGAAGGTGCACGGGGACATGTTCTTTGGCTAATTTATTCGGAATCTTTCTGGAAGTGTGTAGAAAGGTACCGCCTGTTCTTCCGATCTTATTAACAGTTTGTTCAGATAATACTTCATAATTGCTGAAATTGTCGGCATTCTTGTCCCGAATCAGATCAATTAATCCGGCCCAACCTTTTTTAATACCAATAACTTCATGGCCTTCTCTGTTTGCTCTGACGGTAATTGCGCGTATCGCCGGATTCAATCCCGGTACATCACCACCACTCGTAAGTATTCCAATTCTCATAAAACTTCCTTTTTGAATTATCAAAAAATTATTAAAAGAGTTGCTAAAACTCAAATAAATATGAAATGAAAAATATTTTCCTTGGAATTTACAGAAAATTTCTAAAATTATACTGGTAAAAAAATTAATTCTTTATTGTTATTCTTGTTTAATCAGTATGTGTGTAGTAAAAATCAAAAGGATAAAATATTAAAAAGGAACAACAATCATTTTCTTTTTTGAATAGGGGTTATGGGAAACCTATATTCAATTTATACTAAAAAAAGGCAGGAGGATATATTTGATTGACGGAAAAGTTGTACTTACTATTGATGATGAAAAATATATCCGCTCAAGTTTCAGAATTTTTTTAGAGGAATTCGGCTATAAGGTTCTGGAAGCGGAAGATGGAACCGCCGGCCTTGAACTTTTCCGGAAGTATAAACCGGACCTTGTTCTGCTGGATCTGCGCATGCCCGGTATAAGCGGGCTTGAGGTTCTGGAAGAAATAATCAAAGAAAATTCAAAAATTCCGGTCATTGTCGTTAGCGGTATTGGCGTTTTAGATGATGCCGTTGAAGCCATTCGCAAAGGCGCCTGGGATTACATATTAAAGCCCATCGAAGACCTGGATATTTTACGTCATGCCATAAACAACGCCCTGGAAAAAGCCGAACTGATCAATCAAAACATCCGGTATCAAAATAATCTCGAAACCATGGTGGAACGCCGGACAAAAGAAATCGATGAAACCAACAAAAAACTCAGTGAAGAAATCGAACACCGCAAGGAAATCGAGCAGAAACTTTTTGAATCAAAGCAGATGCTAAGTTCGATCATCGATATCGTTCCCGATATAATTTACCGGGTTAATGAAAAAGGAATTATTTATTTTATCAGCGATGCCGTCAAAAACTATGGCTACCGGCAGGCTGAATTGCTGGACAGAAGTATTTTTGATTTTGTTCATCCCGATGACCATGAAAAAGCCTACTGGCATTTGCAAGAAAGAAGAACCGGTTCCCGCAAAACCAAGAATTATGAAATCCGTCTCTTCCCTGCCAGACAAAAGAAACAACAACCGGTATTCATGCTGGAATCAGAAGGAATCTATAACAGACGGTCTAATCAGTTTTATGGCACTCAGGGAATTTTACGTGATATTACGGCGCGGATTCAAGCCGAAAATAAAATCAAACAATCATTGGCGGAAAAAGAGACCCTTCTCAAAGAGGTTCACCACCGGGTCAAAAATAACATGCAGATCATCCTCAGTATGTTAAACCTGCAGATGCGGGGTATAAAAAATGAAAATTTACAAAAGATCCTGTTAGAGAGTCACAACCGCATTATGTCAATGGCAATTGTCCATGAATCTATTTATAAGAGCCATAATCTGGCGGAAATCGATGCGAACCAACTTATCCGCTCCCTTTATCTGCAAATTTCTAATTCATTGAACATCTGGAGTCAGATCAATGTGATTTTTGATATTGAAAAACTCTATGTTACAATTGACAGCAGCATTCCATTGTCAATTATTCTGAATGAACTATTCACCAATATATTCAAACACGCCTTTAAATCCGTGGACAAGCCTATTATAAAAGTTGTGGTAAAAAAACTGGATAGTGTGTATGCCCGGTTAATTGTTGAGGATAACGGAAATGGCCTGCCGGAAAATTTAAATATTGATCAGGAAACAGGCTCCATGGGATTTTCCCTCGTTAAAACCTTGGCAAAGCAATTGGGCGGCACAGTAAAAATAGAAACAGCCCATCCCGGAACCAGGATAACGTTGAAATTCAATACCCGTATCAATAAATCAAGTATTAAAAATTAAGCGAACTCATTTGCCGATATTTTCCAGGAATTTTTCCAGTTTGTAATCAGACTTTTCAACTCCGGTTTTTATCTCATTGATGAATTCTTCCATCTCTTCAATTTCTGCCCCGATCTTTTCCAGCGACGGGTAATTGGTCTTTAGAATATTGAAATAAGCGACCAGTTTCAGCCAATTGATCAAATCTTCCAGCGGCTCTTTTTTAAACCATAAAATACCGTTGTACCGGTTGATATCGATAAAAGCCCGGACATTGAAATCCGACAGGAATTGTTTCATTAATGTTAATATATTTTCACCTGAATCCTGCATCTTTTCAAACCAGTTTTGGTATTCCACCAGGATCATTAATATATCATTAACCGCTTTTGAATCTTTTATCTTTAATTCGTGAGCCAGTTCGTCAACCAACTTATTAAAAAACAATTCCTCAATCAGACTGCGTGATTTCTTTTCCCATCTGACCTTAGTATAGATCTTTCCGGTCGTATGAAAGAGCAACCAACTGTAAAATATCAATTGGTTTTCAGGGCTCTTAAAAACCGCCCTAAAATCAATTTTTAATTTTTTAACAATTGCCGGCTTTGCTTCCTGAATGAACCTATAGTTTTGCAGGGTTTTATTAAATTCCAATTCAGCGCTGCGAATTTGCCCGACTATCTCGGAATAGTCACCAATGGCCGTGAGAAATTCTTTGTGATTATGTTTATAGACTTCCAGGTTGTCAGATAATTTTTCCCTATTAAAAAAGTCCTGCAACAAAGCCCGGTTATAATTCTTCTTCAGTGCAACATGCACCGGTTTCACCAATACCTGCTGGATGGCTGATTCAATATTCGGAACACCCCGCCCGTTCAGAAAACTGTTGACTTCATGATAAAGCCCGTCAAAGTCTTCCACTTCACGAAAATCCACAAAGGCGTGATATTCAAATCCCCTGAGAATGGTGAAAATACCCTCATTATGGACGCTGGTGTTGGAACGAATATATTCAAGCCCGGAAATTTGATCGCGAAAAATGATAAAATGGCGCTCTGAATTGTGCAGATTCAGGGACTGCGCCAGACTGGTACGGCGCATTTCTGTATCTGATTGTCTGACCTGCACGGAATCTTTTATCCGGCCCCTGGTTTGAGAATAGGAATTATTATAAAAAATAAGCGCTTTTTCAGAACCACTGCTGTTGGAATAGGCAAATACATTATGATTGACACCCCCTTCCGGAGTTATGTATTCGTAAAATTGAAAATTTTTCACTTCGGAAAAAAGATAGCGTTTATGCAGCAGGGGGAAGATCTCTCTTTCATGGCGCCTGATCAGGTGTTCATTGGGTTTTTCATCCCAGTATGCCCGTTTGAACTCCATGCCGTATTTTTCCCGGTAGCCTTCAATCTGGCCGTGGCCAAACATCGGTAATCCCGGCATGGTTACCATCATCAGGCAAATGCCAAAATATTTATCATTATCACCAAACTGAACAATGGCTGTCTCTTCATCGGGATTATTCATGAAATTAACATACCGTTTCAAAATCTCCGGATTGAATTCCAGCACATTCTTAATTGTATTGCGATATTTTTCATTGTCCTCATTTTTTAGCATGTTCATAAAGGCGCTGTTATAAACCCGGTGCATTCCCAGGGTCCGCACAAAATAACCTTCCATCATCCAAAACGCTTCCGCCAGCAACAGTGTATCCGGTTCTTCTTCCCGGACTCTGTCCACCACTTCTCGCCAGAATTCTTTGGGATAAAATTTATTGAACTCCTCTCTGGTCATAGCGTATTCCGACCGTGAAGGAATATCACCGCCGGTACCGGGCTGCGGATACCAAAGCCGCTGATAGTGCTTCTTTGCCAGGGTCATGGCCGCGTCAAACCGAATCACATCAAAATTTCTGGCCACATGCAAAATTGTCCGGATCACAGCTTCCCGGACTTCTTCTTTCAGATAATTCAATTGGGCCGTGTCATTCCAGGGCATGCTGGTGCCGTCATTGCCGTGATAAATATATTTTGTATCGCCGGTATGATGGTCGACTCTCTTAAATACGACAGCAGCATCACTTTTTTCAAAATAATGGTCTTCCAGATAGATACCCACGCGATCGTCATTGCATAAATTTTCTCCGGAAAAGGAATAGGACGGGAAAGGTGAGTGGTCGGAACTGATGAACCAGTCCGGATGATTGATCACCCAATTGGCGTCAATACCCACATGATTCGGCACCATATCACCGCACAATCGAATACCCCGTTTGCGGGCGCGTTCACGGAGATTTTGATAGGCTTCTTCGCCACCAAGTTCATCAGCAATAGAATAATCCAGCAGGGAATAGGCCGAAGCAACAGCATCCTGGTTGCCCATCATTTGCTTAATGCGTTTGGAAGCGATACTGCGCTCCCACAATCCGATCAGCCACAGACTGGTCATGCCCCGCTTTTGCAATTCATCCAATTCCTCGTCAGGTATATCACTTAAATATTTCATTTTTTTATCATATTTGCGGGACAATTGGTCCAGCCAGACATGAGTGTTTTTCGCCAGTATGACAACTTTCGGCATCCAGTCCAGGTCTGCACTGAATTTTTCATATTCAAGTTCATAATCGACGTTGTCAAAGCGGTGTTCATAGGCCGGCCCGGCGCCCAAATCGCGGTGTTTTTGCTCCTCAGCGATCAGATCCAGGGAAACCAATATTTTATACAAATAATCATCGATCACATCCTGCCAGTTGTTCCTGATCCACTCCAGCTGTCCCTGAATAGAATGCGGAACCTCCCGTGCTGGTGTTGCCAGCATATCCATTAGATTTTGGTTTTTGGGGCCAAACTTTGGTTGGGTCTCGAAAAAATTATACAATTCCTCCCAAATTTTATTGTAATCGGATTTCTGTCTTAACTTTTTATCATCAAAGAGCTCGGAATATTCCGAAAAAGCCGGATTGTTGTTATATAAATGTATGTTGGCCAATTCTTTGACGATATTGATGGTTTCTTTTTTTATTTTGGAAATTTTTTGAATATACCCTTTTGGCGAAACGAAATTATTAACAATTTCATTATTTGGGTACTCAGTCATAAAAAGTGTGAATGTTTCCTTTAGTGACTGTTTGCCGATTGATTCCTGCAGGTGTTTCAGGCCCTGTTTATAGGAATCTTTATTATCCCGCTCATATTTTGAGACAATATAACTGAAAATATCCTGGATCAGGCTCATTCCGTAAATATCGCCGGTATTAACTGCTTTTTCCGGAAATTCCAGGACATTCCGCTTAGCGTTTAATTTTTCTGTAAATTCGCGAATATCATAAAGGGAATCAAAATATAACCGGTTGGAGTCCCCGAAACTATCGGCAGGCAGGTTATATTTTTTTCGGGCCGGATAGGAAATTAGCAGATTGTTGGTTATTTGTTTTTTCATGATATTCCTCAAATATTTTTACTGGTTCTTTAGTAACTCATAATTTAGTCAGCAATCATTACAATTTAAATATATTATCTGGAAATTATAAATTGATTGCACAACTTGCCAATATTTTGCCAAACATTCCAAAAAAAAAGAGAATTTTCAACCTGTTTCAAAGAACATTAAAAATTAATACTCTTCATCAAAATAAAGTTTATAATATTTCCGGCCATCATCGTCAATCCCCTGCTCAATCCTTGTTTTATCGCCATGAACATAGATATGAAAATTTTTATCCAGTTTGATCACACTCCTGTAAGCGCGGTTCTGCTTTTTAACGGCTTCATCGGAAATACCAAAATGGTCACTGATCTCCCGCCCGCGCTCTATTTGCAGTGTCTCATCATAACTGCGAAAAGACTGGATCAGGTTCTCATCCTGCAGTACTTCAGTTTCAAAGTCCTCTTTGTAAAATGCCTCATTGGTTTTAAAATAATCCATTGACCGGTTGAGCAGGTCAATTTTGTCCGTGCGTGTGACTTCAAATTCTTCGGGAACTTGTTTGGTAATAAAATTTTTGGTGATGCCGAGAAATTCTTTGGTGGTGTTGTAATTGTCATTGCCGGGCGCCAATCCCAGAAAGTCTTCCCGCCAGTAACGGGCGTCAGCCGAGCGGTTGGACTTGTCCACAATACAGACTTTGTAGCCCTCTTCCGCTTCCAGATTGAATATTAAACACCCTTTATCCAGTTTTTCCACACTAATGCCATTATCACAATCCACCGAGAAATGACCATCTTCACGATTTAATTTAAGAAAGGACTGCTTGTTTTCCGATTTGAAAATTCCAATAGCATCGGATAATTGGTCACCCACATGGATATTGCTGAAATAGGCCACAAAGAGGTCGCCGGACTTAATATTGGGATGGGTGGAGACTTCATACAGATATTTCGCGAGATCAACAGATTTACTGAAAAAGTTGCTTTGATCATGAAATATTGTCCCGGCATACTGACAGACCGGATTTAAACTTAAATCACCGTCAGCAAAAGTAAACCGGTAAAATTCAATACCCTCAAAAGGCGTCAGAAAAAAATCTGACAGCAAGGTTTTCAGGTCTTCATCACTGATATCCAGGGCTTCACTGGAAAGCACCAATTCCTCTTCCTTGGTTTGATTTCCTACATGATGGACGGCAACACGCTCCATTTTACATTCCGTATAGCCTAATAGTATATCCATTGGTTCCTCATTTTTTATTGATTATTAATAGCAGGAAAGTTAAATAAGATTGTGTTTAGTAACAAAGGAGAGTGTAGAAATATTACTGATTTTTAAAAATCTAATAATGATTATCGCTAACTTTTTTGTCAGCAAATCCTTATATTCCAACAACAAATATCATTTTTGCACGAATTACGGTTAAGCAAATGAACAGAAACCAAATCATTAAAAACTTCCTCCCGTTCAGAGTTCCTGAATTAATTGATTCAATGCTGATCGGGAATGATCTCGATGCGCTTCTTTCGGCCCAATATCTCCATGACAGATTTGGCTGGCAGATCGCCGGGCTTTATGATTTAAAAAATATTTATCACGATGAAGCCATTGACATTCGCCAAAAAATCCGCGAACAAAAGATAGTTGCCGTTGATCTTGACATTTATCATCATTCCATCCCTTCCATGGGCCATCATATATTACAGCTTCATCCGGGTGATCAATTGTCCGGGTTTGCCAATTCCATCAATCCCAATATAATACGAAAGCGGACAAAAGAGCATTACCGCCAAAAATATCCCCTGGGAACAATCCATTTCTTACGGTGGCTCTTCCGGGACGATGAACGCAGCGCGGATTTTGAATTGCTCTGCTGGCTGGCGGATTCTTCCTATATTAATGCGCAAAAATACCGGCAAAATGTAACAGAATGGCTGCGAAATTTTTTGAATTGCGATTATTTTATGAAATATTTCCAATGGACGGACAAAATAGTCTTTGAACAACGAATGAAAGAAAAAATTCTGTCACAATTAACAAAAATCAATTTGGATAATAAGACAGCCATGACAGGCTCAAAATTTTTAGATATAAAAGGCTTTCAGGCCAGGATCCGTCAGCCGCAGTCAGAACGGTTGGAAATCATAAAATTATTCCAATACATCGCCGGCGTTTCTGACTTGAAAATTCCGGAGTGGCCGGCGCAATTGCGAAGAATACCGGCTGCGCGCACCAATGGTGATCTATCCAATATATTGAAAAAATATAAAGACCTGGACGACTTTTTATTCAAAGAAAAAATATTCTCCTATGCTTTGACCTACAGCAACAAACTGAACTACACAAAATTTGAAAAGAAAGTTAAGCGGTGAAAGAAACAGTTAACCTCCGAGTTACGGAGTAACTCCGAGGTTTTTATCGTCATAATTCGCAAGGTTTTAGAGGACTTCAATCCAGCATACCGAGCATTGAATCTCTGAGGACTTCCCCGGCGGAGCCTATCAGTTTTGCGGAGCTGCCTCCCAGGGATGGCAAGGAGTAGTGAAGGTAAAGTCCGAAAGTGGGGCCGACACTGCTGATTTTCGGGTACTTTGTATGCCGCCAGGTGTCCAGGTCCACATCCTCATCATCCATTTTAGCTGACCAAATACTTAATCCCGGAAAATAATTGTAGCCGGCAATGATACCAATGTTACAGTCGATATTGACCGCTATTTCCAACCCAAGATTAACCCGGCCGCCAAAGCCAACAGCACTCAGACTGTAATTATCACCGTCAAAATCCGCGCCCATAGTTAGTCCCTGAATTCCCAACAATAATTCTCTTCGAAAAGCCAGCGGACCGATATAATTTTTCCGTAAATATCCCATATAACCATTGAAGAAAAAACCGACATTTTTGTCCAGGTTGTTCATGTATTTTTCATAGTTCCGGTCTTTATCAAAAGTGCGGCTCTCAATGGGCAAAAAGGAAATGGTTCCGCCAATCACCAGAAAACTCTGCAGTTTCCGGGTCTGTTCAGCAATATTGATATTCAGGTCAAAATCCATTCCGAACAGCTGGCTGGATGTACTGCCCATTGCCATGGCCATTTCTTCTTCCTCGGCAAAAAAATAGCCGCTGTCCACATCGGCCTGAAAGACCCGGGGTTTAAAAGCCAGATCAATGCCCAGTGTCGGATGCTCAACCAGTGTCATGCCACGGGCCCAATCACCTTTGTGAATGATATAGGCAGAGGAAAGGGCGTCAGGATCATCGTAATTATCAGCCACGGCACGGATCCGTACGAAGCCATCCTCTTTAAAATAGCGTTTCCCCTTTTCTGTTTCACGCCATTCGCCAACATAATAGGGCCGGTCCAGTTTCAGTCCTTCTCTTTCTCCCAGGGGAAAACGGACATGCAACCCTTTTACTTTGCGCAATTGTGTTTTAAGTTTGAAATCTTCGATCTTTTGGATTTCCAATTTCAGATTCATTGCCATTGTTCCGGCTGTTTCCACAAAGGCCTTTTCCCGGGCTTTTCGCCAGCTGCCGTTCTTTTCATGAGAGGCGTAGGAAGTACAGAAAATCTCCGTCATTTTTTCGATGGAATAATCGCCCTGGTAATTGATTTTGTAAATGATCAGGCCGCCATCCACAGTCACGCGCATTTCATCTTCATCATCATCGTCATCGGCATAATGTTTTTTGGCCTTGATATCGGAAATAAAGGGTAAAAATATGTAGGCGGAATTCATAACTTCCAGCATATGCTCGCTGCTGACTCCGTATTCCTTGGCTTTCAGAGCAATGAAAGAATTCCGTTCCGCTTCATTGAGAAAGGTGCGGGCGCGAACTTCCTTTTCCACATCCAGTATTTTTTGGACTTCCGGCAACAGGATATCTTCCAGAGCCTCATTGATGATCTCATCATCCACGCTGACGATATTGTTGATGGTGACCCGCAACCGGTTGCTGATGTTTTCCGGCACCCGGTTTATATCAAAACGGTCCAGATGGATCTGCCGCTGGATTGTGGACAAAAACCGGGATTCAACATCTATTGACATCCGGCTCTGTTCGCCGCGATACACCAGGTAGTCCACAAAAGTAATGGATTTCCGCGCGTAACGGTCCTGCTGGGCAAAAAGTGAATTGACCAACAAAAAAGAAAGGATAATCATCCGGAAAGCGTAAACAGTAATGGTAGGAATTAATCTTTTTAATTGTTTCATGATAGCATTCTTTTGTTTAATTTTTCAACTGTGACATAATTTAACATAAGATTCTAAAAAAATAATTGATTATGTGTGATCTTAGTCATAAAATAGTAAAATAAACGGTTATTCACTTATGAACAAATTTTTAATTTTCATATCAATTTTAATCCTTTTCGCAACAAATTCCACTGTTTTCGCGCAAAATATCAAGATCAATGAAATTCATTTTTCAGATATTAGTGAAAATTATCCTGAATTTATAGAATTAATCAATCAAAGTGAGGAACCGGTGTCCCTGCTTGGCTATACCATCAGCATAAATAATGATGCCGATTCCCTCATCGCTGTCAATGATCAGTATATTATAGAACCGGGAAGCTACGCGCTGGTTGTCAGCCGGGCTGATACGAATCAAGGTTTTTTCTCCACAACGGGAGGTATACCTGTTCTTCTGGCGGACGACCGGGATTTTAATCTTTTTCGTAATATTGATAATGAGTTAATGCTTTATAATGAATATCACAAAAGCGTTGATTCCCTGAAAATTTCCACTACTCCGAAACCGGACCATTCCATCGAATATAATTCCGTCAACGGTCAATGGGAAAACTCAAAGATCAAGTATGGCACACCCGGTAAAAAAAATTCAGCCCTACTGGAGTCCATTGACCTGGAAATAACAAGTTTTCAGATTGCCGAAAATCACTTATCACCTGATTTTCATATCAATATCAAAAATAATGGCCATAAGAACAGTACCGGGGCAACATTAAATATCGGTCATGACAGCAATCACAATGACAGTTTGGAAACAGAAGAAATATTAGCCACCAGTTCCATTGACATCGCCGCCATGGATTCTATTTCACAGACGATAACAATTCCCTTCGATACTCCCGGTATGTATCAGATGATCGCCACTGTAATTGATGAAGAAGATCAAAATACCGGGAATAATACCGCCTCCCTGCTCTTTAACATTTCCTATCCAAAATCCACTCTACTGATCAATGAATTTATGTACGCACCTGATGATAGTGAAGAATGGATTGAGCTCTATAACAACAGCCCGGAGGAGATTAATTTAAAATACTGGCAAATCAGTGACATGGGGAATGCCAAAATGATCACGGAAGCGGACCACATGCTTCCTGCCGATTCCTATATTGTGATTTCCACAGACTCTGTTTTCCTGGATAACTGGACGGAAGATGTGAATTTTTTATTTGCGGAAATTGGCCTCCCTTCTTTAAATAATACCGGCGATTCCATCAAGATATTAGACCCCGGCGCCAATATCATTGACTCTCTTTATTACACCAAATCATGGGGATATGAAAAAGGGGTTTCCCTGGAAAAAATCGATCCTGAGGCGTTCAGTAATAATGAAGATCACTGGGGGCTGTCGGTTCATGAAGCCGGCGGCACACCGGGATTTGTCAATTCTATAATCCTAAAAGACTTCGACCTCACTATTCTGCCGGAAATGACCGGGTTAAATGCTACTAAAATTTTCCCTCAGGACACCGTTGATTTCATTGTTACTGTGAAAAACACCGGCCGTAAAGCCGCGTCACCATTTCAGATCAATCTTTTTCATTCCATTGGCGACACACTGTTCGATTCCACACTGGTATCTCACACTATGGATTCTCTTGGCAAAGGCCAATGGGTACAGGACACTTTTGCTGTTCCCTTCAACCAATCAGGCATAAATTACCTAAGAACAGAAATTGAGTATGATGCCGATGAAAATCAAAGCAATAATGTTTACACCCTGCCGGTAGTTGTGGGATTTCCGGCGAAAACCGCTGTGATCAACGAGATCATGTACAATCCCGAAACTGGTAAGCCGGAGTGGTTTGAAATTGCCAATATTTCCGGAGACACGATCAATGCGCAAAACTGGCTTTTCCGGGATTCGCAAAATACGGTTCACATCGCCACCGAAGACCCAACACCCATTCCGCCGGATTCTTTTGCTGTCATCACAAGCGCGAACAATTTTGCTGACTATTATGAAAATTTCAGGGGCATTTTATTGCAAAGTCCCAGTTTTCCCACCCTTAATAATGATGGTGATTCGCTGATCCTGCTGGACCCGGTGGAAAATTATATTGACAGCCTGGAATACACTTCGGAATGGGGCAATGAAAAAGGCGTCAGTCTCGAACGAAAAAGTACTGAACAAAACAGCAATTCTTTTCTCAACTGGGGGCTTTCGCAAGAGGAACCGGGCTCTACTCCCGGCTTTACGAATTCCCTGGCATTAAAAGATTATGACCTGGCAATTGATACGGTCTATCTCAAAAAGGAAACAGTGCTACATCATGAAGATGCTGTTTTGGTGATCAGGATTGAGAATAACGGCGCGAAAACTATCCATAATTTTGATCTCTCCATCAATCTCTGGGATGATGTCAACCGGGAAGTTGTTATTTCGGAAAAGTATATCAGTGTAAACAAAACCATTTCCGCCGGATATTATACACGCTATGAAGTGGAACTGGCTGGTATTCCAGGCGGTGTTCATCCGGTGACAGCCAGAGTATACGCACTGAAAGACAATATTATTGAGAACAATACATTTACTACAAATTTAAAAATCGGGTATTCCAAAAGCTCCATTGTCGTCAATGAGCTCATGTATGCTCCCCACTCAGGAGAAGCGGAATGGATTGAACTTTTGAATACCGGCAATCAGCCGGTCAATCTTCACGGCTGGCTCTTCAAAGATATATCGGGTAAACAATTACCACTCTGTGATACCGTACAGTATCTTCAGCCGGAAGCCTACATTGTGTTTTCAAATAATGAAGAAATCCATGAAACGTTTCCGGATATTGCCAGTGATGTTCTCTATCCGGAATCCTTTCCCACCCTTAATAATACTTCCGATGCAGTGGTCATTTTTGATGCTGTCGGCCATGAGATCGATTCTGTCTATTATATAAAAAGTTGGGGCGGAAACACCGGTCTCTCCATTGAGCGCCGTAATCCCTTTGTACCGGCGGTTTCCCGGGATAATTGGGGCAGCACACTGGATAGTATCGGTGGCACTCCCGGCAGCAGGAATACAATCCTGAAATATGATCATGATCTGGCAGCGGTACCTGACGGATTCAATTTTATGACCCCTGAAACCACGCCTTTCACAGAAAATGAATTTACCCTCGCTGTGATCAACAATGGTATTTATGACAGCGGCCCCTTTTCCGTCAAACTCTATCACGACAAAAATTTTGATAATTACGGAGAAGAGGAGGAAATGATCTGGAGCCTCCACAATATTCCTTCATTGGCGCCGGATTCCATCAAAGTAGTTGCCGGAAAAATCTATTCTGAAAATTCCGGCCGCGCTCATTACATTGCCAAAATCAGCGAGAATAGTGAAGAAAACGTTATTGATAACCAAATTACCACCGTTCTCAAGGTTGAATTTGACGAAGATGCATTGGTGTTCAATGAATTTCTGGCCGCGCCGGAATCCGGTGAGACGGAATTTCTGGAATGCATTAACAATACGGATTTTGATGTCATCCTGCAGGGCTGGGAACTTTCCAATGAGTGGCATTCCGCCACTATTGATTTTGACACAAAAATTCCTTCAGGGCAATATGTGGTCTTTTGCGCGGACTCCTCTTTTTTTGATATCTATCCTCCCACCAATTCGCCGGTATTTGTTCTCGAAGACTGGGCCGGGATGAACAATACCCGGGATCAGATCGTCTTAAAAGATCTGACCGGTAAATTGATCGATTCACTTCAATATGACGAAAACTGGGAAATTGAATACGGAAAAAGTCTGGAAAAAATCATGCCGTCATGGGCTTCAGAGGACTCAGCTTCCTGGAAATTATGCGAAGCGGAACCTGGCGCCACGCCGGGAGAATTCAACAGCATTTCGCCTTATGTTTATGACCTGCAGATTTCAGATCTTTGGATTTCCGGCACCCAGGGTGATTCCGAAACGCTTTTCGATATCAAATTTTACCTGGAAAATATCGGCCGGGAAAACTGCGAGAATGCAGAAATTAAAATCTATGATGTGAAATTCAATTCAAAAAGCCTCTTCCGTACTTTGAAAATCGGCGAGATGGAAGCCAATACACAGGATTCTGTTTCCATGCAACTGGCCAACCTGGATAAAGGATACCACAAATTTCTGGCCCGGATATCCTGGGAAAAGGACCAGAATATGGAAAATGACACGGCTTACTTTGAGATTGATATCAGTTTTGAGTTAAACGATATGTACATCTCCGAATTTATGGCGCATCCGAAATCAGTCAAAACCAAAGGCGCTTCCATTGCCGAATACATCGAAATATATAATCCTCAAAACCGCTTGGTACATATTGACAATTGGTACATTACCGACGAAAACACAGCTGATCTTTTTCATGTATTTAGTAAAAAATCTATTCCAGCGGAAAGTTATTTTGTGATTGCTTCGGACTCAACGATTTTTAATTTTCCCGATGCCAATAAAAATAATACGGCGGTTCTGGAGAAACTACCATCACTCAACAATGACAAGGATAAAATCCTGCTCATGGATCCAACCGGCGTTGTAACTGACTCAGTGGTCTACACCAGTGACTGGGAAATAGAACAGGGGACGTCCAAAGAAAAAGTCTATATGACCAATGAAAATTTTCTGAGCAATTGGCGGAACTCCACATCTCCCCAGGGCGGAACTCCAGGCGCTGTCAATAGTGTCGTGGTGGCCAAAACCGAGAAAAAAACCGGCCTGCGCACGGCACCCAACCCCTTTACACCCAATGGCGACGGGGAGAAAGATGAGGTGGGTTTTTATTATCAACTTTCCTACCCTTCTGCCAATATTCGCATTGACATCTATGACCTCACCGGCCGTCTGATCGCCTCGCCGGTAGAAAACATGCGTACCGCCGCCGAAGGCGTGGTCTATTGGGACGGCACCAATAAATATGGCGAAATGGCGCGGGTCGGCATGTACATCGCCCGCATCACCGCCACTGATGCCAATTCCAAAAAATCCGAAGGGCATATCGCAACATTTACCTTGATGAAGTAAATTAACCGAATTCAGGCCAGGGGACAATCTGCACTTGTTAATCATAAATAAATTCCGTTAATTATCTTAATTAACCGGGATTAAAAGAAAACTCTGTAAAAAGGAAATTATGATCAAAAAAGTACTCGAAAATATTTTTAACCAGGAAGCCATGAATATAATTCTGCCCATCCTCTTAGTGCAGATCATTCTCAGCTTAGGCACTTTCAAAATATTAAAGCCTCACATGGAAAAAATGCCCTGCTCCGTCTGCGGCCGGGCCAATACAACCGCAAAAAAAAGTCTGTGGGAATTCAAAACCGGCGTCCTGAAACATAAACGCATTTATTATTGCCGGGAGCATATCAAAAAAGCGCCAAAAATCGTTCAGAAATTGCCGTCGGACAATGACACGATCCTAAAGCGCTACTGGCTGGTGACAGCGGCGGGATTTTTATTATTTTTAAGCACGATCTATTCCCTTGCCCTGTTCGATATTTCCATGGTCTACCTGATCCTTGTTCCTTTGATACAATTGACATTATTTCTGCTCAAGGGAATTGTCACCGGTTTTTCAATTGTCTTTTTATTTGTTAGTTTTTTGGCCGCTCCGGTACTTTTTTATTATATTTGGATGAATATTGAAACCGGGAATATTAAACTGAAACGAAGCGTTAAAAAAGAAACATAATTTATTGATAGTTGTTAATTAGCCTATGAATCTTACAATTTACATTATTTTATTGCTCGTCCTGTTGATACTGTCGGGCTTTTTCTCCGGCTCGGAAACCGCCCTTTTTTCACTGAGTGAATATCAGAAAAAAATCCTGATCCGTCAGAATCTTAAAAAAGGCACCCTTATCACAAATCTTCTGGAAAGGCCCCGTAAACTGATCATCACTATTTTACTGGGCAATGAATTTGTCAACATTTCCATATCAACACTCACCGCCGGCCTGATCATTCAACTCTTTAATAAGGAAACGCCCTGGATAAATATTGCGGTCGTCCTACCGGTTTTATTGCTGTTCGGCGAGATCACACCCAAAACCATAGCCCTTCGTAATAATATCACCGTTTCATCTCTGGTGGCCGGCCCTCTCTATTTATTCCAAAAAATCATCACGCCGGTGCGCTGGGTAATTAAGCATATTGCCGACATGATCGTACACCTCTTAATTCGTAAAAGAGCCCGCCAGACCAATATTCTGACAGAAGATGTGGTAAAGGAGTTGGTACATGAAAGTGAACAGGAAGGATTGATTGACAGTTCGGCAAAAAAATACATCAATAATATTTTTGACTTCGGCGATACACTTCTGACTGAAGTCATGACGCCGCGCTCCAATATATTTTCACTGCCTGACACGCTGACCATATCAGAGATCGTCCGCGAAGTTAAAAAAGTGCATTATTCAGCTGTGCCGATCTATGCCGGAGATATGGATAATATCAAAGGTTTGCTATTTACAACGGACCTGATCGGATTGACCCAGACAGAAATAGAAGATTCAAAGCCTACTCTGGAGACGATTTTACGTCCGCCCTATTTTGTGCCGGAAAATATGCGCGCCGATGAACTATTTAAAAATCTAAAAAAAAGTAAAATTTCCGTCGCTATTACTCTGGATGAGTACGGCGGGGTCACCGGCCTGGTCACGGTTGAGGACCTGCTGGAAAAAATATTCGGTGAGATCTATGATGAATTTGAAATGGCCGCCAAACATTACCAAAAAATCTCAGAAAATGTTTATACTGTTTCCGGCGAAATGCTGCTGGACGAATTCAACGAAGTTTTCGCCAGCAATCTGAATAATGAAGGCATGGAAACCATCGGCGGTTTTGTCTTTACACTGTTTGGTAAATTGCCGGAGAAAAATACCTATATTAATTTTCAAAATTTTCAGTTCCAGGTGGAAAAAATCAAGAATAATAAAATTGAACAAATCAGGTTGAAAATAAAACGATGAGTGTATCTTTAGGAATATCCATCATAGTCCTGTGTGTCATAATGGAAGCCTTTTTTTCCGGCAGTGAAATCGCCCTGGTTTCCATTGATAAATTGCGCCTCAAGGAAAATGCCCGTAAAGGAAGCCACTCGGCGAAACTCATTTTAAAATTATTGGAAAAACCGGAGAAAATTCTGGGGACCACATTACTGGGAACCAATGTGGCGACAATTACCAGCACTACCGTGTCAGCCGGTGTTTTTTATAGTTTGATGGGTCCCAGGGGAATTCCGCTTTCCGTCGTTGTAATTACTGCTGTTAACTGGATTTTTTCAGAAATTGTACCCAAATCGATTTTTCAACAATTGTCCGATGAGATCACTCCCAAAATAATCTATGTTTTATTGATATTTTTATATCTTTTTTATCCCATTGTTTTTCTGTTCACCACCATTTCCAAAGGCATGACCACACTGATTTCCGGCAAATCCCAAAACCAATCGGAGAACAGCTTTGTCAGTAAAGAAGAATTACAACAGATCATGGAGATGCGCTACGACCAAAGCGATGTCAAACCCGGTGAAAAGACCATGATCAGCCGGGTGCTGGATTTCAATGAGATTACCATCAATGAAGTCATGGTGCCGCTGATCAATGTCGTAGGGGTGGACTCCAAAGCAACAGTGGAGCACGCCGCGAATATCGTCAAACAGAGCAAGCATCGCCGGCTTCCGGTCTACAACAAACGCGTGGATAAAATCATCGGCATCATTAATTCCTTTGATTTGCTGGATGTGGACAAAAGCAAAAAAATCACTCCCTTTGTAAGGACTACGCTTTTTGTGCCCACAAGCATGAAGGCGGCGGAACTGTTGGAGGAATTGCAAAAAAGCCGTAAAAATATGGCGATTGTGGTCGATGAATATGGCGGAGCTGAAGGCATTGTCACCATTGAAGATATTCTGGAAGAAGTGGTGGGAGAGATCGAAGATGAATATGACGGCTTTTCTGACCGTCAGTACTTTGAAAAAAATGATGAAATCTTTGTTAAGGCCAGCATGGAAATCGATGAATTTGTCAGCCAGACCAAAATCTCTATTCCGGAAGGAAATTATAATACTGTGGGCGGATTTTTTCTGGAATATTACGGACGTATCCCCAAAAAAGGCGAATCACTGTTGTTCGGCGACAAAAAATTCATCGTAATCAAAGCCAATGAGCGGGCAATTCTGGAAATCAAAATCGTTAACAACACTTGACCTCAACCTTAACCTCAACCTCAATCTTTTTATTTTGTTTCCCCC
>CAYYMT010000031.1:25936-35258 GCA_964472715.1 uncultured bacterium
CTCTTTTCCCATCGCGGCGCCAGTTACGGCGGCTTTGTTTACGAAGAGGGATTATCAATACGACAAGCCTATAACCTGGTGGACGCCCTGATCAAATTCGCCAGATCCCATAAATTTGAGCAAATCGTGATGACCCTGCCGCCGATCATTTATGAACGCCGTCTTTCCAATTATATTGATTTTGCCCTGTTAAAACAGGGATTCACTTATCTCAAACGTGAAGTCTCAAGTATTGTGCAACTGGAAGATGATATTGATCTCAATATCAAAAAATTCAAGCGCACCAACCGCACCGCCTTCCGGAAAGCCCAAAAACTGGGGGTTGAAATTCGCCAGACCGAAGACTATGGGGACTTTTACCGGATTTTAAAAAAGAACCTCAAAATCCGGCATAATGTCCAGCCGACCCACACCCTTGATGAATTGATCACACTCAAAAATATGTATCCTGACAAAATCCGGTTTTTCGGCGCCTATGTGAAAGAGGAACTGGTCGCCGGTGTGGTGATGTTTGACTGCAACGCTGAAGTAACTCTGGCCTTTTACATCAGTCACAAAGAATCCATGCAGGAATATCGCGGCGTGAATTTATTATTTTATCATATCATCAAGGATTCGATTGAAAAAGGATTTCAATATTTGGATTTTGGAATTTTTACAGTCAATATGGAGCCCAATTTTGGCCTGGGCCGTTTCAAAGAAGGCTTTGGCTCCAGTGGCGTATTGCGGGATACTTTCATCTGTCAATTGTAAGTCAGACCAATAGCCCGATAATCAGGACAAAAGAGGGGAAATGATAGACAGAATAAAATCCTTAACAAAACAGACCCTGGTTTACGGGGTTGGTACAATCGCCACCCGGATGGTGACTTTTTTATTGTTACCGGTTTACACCAACATTCTTCCCAATGAAAAATACGGACTGGCGGCTCTGATCTTCACCTTTCTCGCATTCATGAATCATATCTATAATTACGGCCTGGACTCGGCCTTTATGCGCTTCTACAGCCATGAAAATGATAAAGAAGACAAAACCACGATACTTTCCTCAGCCATGGGAATGGCCTTCGTTACCAGCTTGATTTTTAGTTTTATCATCTACCTGATCAGGCATCCGCTGGCGGGAAAATTTTTAACCGACCGGGAATACCATCATTTTTTCACTTACGCGGCAGTCATACTCTTTTTTGACTGTCTTGCCAGGGTGCCTTTTGCCTATCTGCGACAGGAGCGGCGGCCAATGATGTTTATGGGAGTCCGTTTTATTAATGTGATCCTGACTCTATCCCTGAATATCCTTTTCGTCGCGGTTATGAAACAAGGGATTACAGGAATATTCCGAAGTAACCTGATCGTCTCATTTCTTACGGCAACTATTCTTTTTTTCATAATGGCCAAAAAGATCGAATTCCGGTTCTCACTAAAAATCGCAAAAATGTTATTATTGTTCGGCATTCCCTTTGTACCATCGGGACTGGCGGTGGCGGCAATGGAAATGTGGAATCGTGTCATCCTTGAAAAATTCCTGGGCCTGCATGAAGTGGGTACTTTCAGCGCGGTATACAAATTGGGGATTTTTATGCTTCTGATCTCCACCGGTTTTTACTATGCCTGGCAACCGTTTTTTCTAAAGGAAGGCAAAAAGGAAGAGTCGCGGGAACTTTTTGGCCGCATTATGACCTATTTTATTGTAGTGGCGCTGGGAGCATGGGTCATTCTCACCGCCTTTATTCAGAACATTGCTGGTATTCATATCGGTGATATTTATTTGGTGGGACTGGAATATCAATCCGGCGTCAAAATTGTTCCGTTCATCCTGCTCGGATATGTTTTCTTTGGTATCAACCAGGTGCTGCTGCCGGGATTTTATTTTGAGAAAAAAACCAAATATATGGCCATGATCACAATCACTGTCGCGGCGCTTAATGTGGGACTAAATTACCTTTTTATTCCTAAATTTGGTATTATGGGACCGGGCTATGCCATGGTGATCAGTTACTTTATTCTGGTGGTACTCACTTACCTGACATCACAACAGCTTTTTAAAATCTATTATGAATATAAACGAATTGCCCTGCTCTTTGTAATTTTATTGGGCACCGGCTTCGCTATCTATTATTTTCAGCCGTCACTGCCGGTTAAATTGGTGATTGTGGCGCTGATTCCATTGGTTTTGAAATTAATGAATTTTTTTAATCCCGATGAGTTGCGATTGTTAAAAAGACTTATAGGTCGGTGAAAAAGGGTGCTATCTTTTGAATAATCCGAAACCACATATTTGCCATGTAACCGTAGGACACAACCCACTGGACGACAGAATTTTTTATAAAGAATGTTCCTCGTTGGCAAAAAAATACACCAAAGTCAGTTTGATCGCCCCTGACCGAATGTCTGTCAAAGTAAAAAACGGTGTTAAATTCCATCTCTTCAAAGAAGGCCGGTTTTTTAAAAATCTCAGCCGGACCTACCGATTAGCCCGGGATATTAATGCAGATATTTATCATTTGCATGAATTTGAATTGCTGCCCTATTTCATCTGGCTAAAATTCAGATATAATAAGAAAATTATTTATGATGCTCATGAAACAATCTACTATTATTTTACAGAGTTCACCAAACGACCAAAATACTATATATGGCCTATTGCTTTCACAGCACAGGCTATAGAATGGATTGGGTCTGCATTCGTCGATCAGGTGATTACAGTGACACCATGGGTAGCGAAGGGCTTTAAGCCTTTTACCCGGAAGGTTGAGTTGATTTACAATTATCCCTTATTATCCCATTTTGACTCCGATAATATTGAAAAATCCAAAGAGCCTTTAATACTTTATCCCGGCCAGATATCGACTGCCAGGAACATTGATATTATGGTTGAATCCATGCGTTATGTAAAAGAAAAATTTCCCTCTGCCAAATTAATGTTGCTGGGAAATGCTCCCGACTGGTTTGCAGAAACACTTAAAAAAATTATCGACAAAAACGATCTCGAGAATCATGTTATCCTGAAATCTGCTATTCCCTATTGCGAAGTACCGGAAATCATGAAAAGCGCCCACATCGGATTAGCGTCAATGGCTATAAACGAATCTTTTAAACGCTCGATTCAAATCAAACCTTTTGAATATATGTATTGCAAAGTTCCGGTCATCGCCGCTAAAGTTCCCTCAACAGAAAGATTTGTAAAAAAGAACCAAGCAGGCATTCTGCTGGACCCGGTCACACCAGAAACCATTTCCAATGCCATTATTCAACTAATAAATAATCCAAAATCAGCAGAGGAAATGGGAAAAAATGGTCATGAAGCAGTCAAACAAAAATACAATTGGAAAATGATGGAAACAAAACTTTTTGATATTTATGACGAGGTTCTTGATTCATGAAAATACTCTACATCTCACCGGAAAACACGGTTGGTACCCTTACTTACTGGAAAAAGGCTCATGAAGCCAATGGCCACACCTGCCGCTATGTCACTTTTTTTCCATCCTCCGGAGGATATGCCGAAGATATTTGTTTGGGCCTGCCCTTTTTATCTTCCAGCGACCGGTATATTAATTTCCGTTTGTGGTTTTTGAAAAATGTCGAAAAAAAGGAACCCTGGCAGGACCTTGGCGGCAATCCACCCTACTGGAATCCACCCGGCTGGCAAAAAGCACTGTTTAAACTGCGGGAATTGGTATGGATACCGATTATTAATAAGGCTATCAGACGATATGATCTGGATGATTTTGATGTGATCCATTTTGAGTGGGGCACTGATTTTTTCAGGGATGGCCAATTTGCCAGAAAAATGAAAGCCGCCGGGAAAAAGATTATTTGCCATTACCATGGCCAGGATATGCGTAACCGGGGCGTGATCCCGGTAATGGATGAACTGAGTGATCTCAATCTCACCAATGAACTGGACCTGACATTCAGACATCCAAATATTCATTATCTTTTTTTACCCTATGACGTCCACGCTTACCAACCCAAGAAAAAAATCAACAAACGCATCACCATTTGCCATGCCACCACCAATCGCAAGGTGAAAGGCTCGGATAAGATAATCGAGGTGTGTCAAAAACTGGAAAAATCCCATAACATACAATTTATTTTTATCGAGAATATGCCTCACAAAAAAGTGCTGGACTTAAAAAGCCAGGCGGACATTTATATTGATCAGATCACTGACCACGCGCCGGGTTATGGTATGAATTCCCTGGAATCTCTGTCCATGGGCGTCGCCAGTGTGACTTATATGAATGAAGATTTCCAGAAGTTCATTCCCGGCCACCCTTTCATCAATGCCGATGAATCGGATCTGGAAGAAAAACTGGTCCGTCTCATTGAAGACCGGGAATTGCTCTGGCAATATTGCCGACAGGGCCGGAAGTGGGTGGAGCAGGTTCATGATTATCACAATGTGGTGCAAAAACTTTATGATTACTACCGGGACATTCTCAAAATAAAAAATTTCTAAATTTTTTCCTCAATCCTGACATACAGTTGTCAATTCCTCTGTCTAAATTTGCATGAAACAACAAAAAAACAGAGAAAGGAACTGATATGAAAATAACAATGATCATTATTTTAGCAATTATTTTAATTTTGTTGGCCTTTTTGGCCTATTTGGGAGTTTTTAAGAAGCCGGAAATTACGACCAAAATTGCCGGGCCCTTTAAAATAATTTACAAAGATCATGTCGGCCCTTACCAGGAAACCGGCAATATACAGGATGAAATTTATGACTATCTATTGAAAAAACAGGGCGTGGAAACCTATAAAGGCATTGGCATTTACTATGATAATCCCAAAAAAGTACCGCCGGAACAATTGCGCAGCAAAGCAGGCTGTATCATCGAACCGGAAGATATTGACAAGCAGATCAATCTGCACGGTGATTACAAAGAGATGACCCTTGAAAAGCAAAAAATGGTTTATGCCGAATTTCCCTTTAAATCCAAGCTGTCTATCATGCTGGGAATCATGAAAGTCTATCCGCTGTGGCAGGAATATTGTGAGAAAAATAATATTACTTTTCGGGAATCTATCGAGATTTATGATGTTCCTGCCAAAAAAATCCTTTACCTGATGCCAACGCAATAAATTGCCCTCATTCGGGAACAATGACTATCAGCCGGCCGGTAGTCATTGTTCTTTATTCAAAAATTCCTTTTTAATTCTCCCGGCCAACCGATAACTTTGGCTGGATTTTTTTAATGGGAACAAAACAATTAGAAATGGCTGGTAAAAATGAAAAGGATTTTTTCCTGGAATGTAAATGGGATCAGGGCTGCCGATCGAAAAGGATTACAGAAATGGATCAAAAATGCGCGGCCGGATATTCTGGCCCTGCAGGAAACCAAAGCCCACAAAGAACAACTGACCCGGGAACTAAAAGAAATTGACGGCTATACAAGTTACTTTAAATCTGCTGTAAAACGGGGCTATAGTGGCGTGGCGCTCTATTGCAAAGAAGAACCCCTTTCAATTGAATCCCTGGGGGTTGATGCTTTTGATGTGGAAGGACGGACAATTGTTGCTAAATTTCCGGAATTTACACTGATCAACTGTTATTTTCCCAATAGTCAGTTAGAAGCCAAGCGAATCCACTATAAACTGGCTTTTTGCGATGCCATTCTGGACAAGTGTAACGCACTGGTCAAGCGGGGTGAAAATGTGTTGCTGTGCGGTGATTATAATATCGCTCATAAGCCCATTGATATTAAAAATCCTGAAAAAAACGAACACAATCCCGGCTATCTGCCGGAGGAACGGGCGTGGATGACCAAATTTTTGAACGCCGGTTATATTGACACATTTCGACATTTTTATCCCAATAAAATAGAGCAGTATACCTGGTGGTCCTATCAGTTTCGCTCCCGGGCGCGAAATAACGGCTGGCGGATTGATTACAACTGTGTAAATCAGGGTTTTTTATCCGCGGTCAGAGCCTCTGAAATACACAATGCAGTTACGGGTTCCGATCACTGTCCGGTCAGCATTGACCTGGATATTTAGGCCGTCAATATTTCATAGATATTTTCAAAGAAGCAGCAAACCCTGAACTTCACCAACAGGCCCTGAAATTATCTCAGCGGGACAAAAATATTTATCAAATCACCCTCAAATGAATAATATTGGTGACAATCCTACAAATATCCATCAAAACTATTGCAATTAACCTTGAAATATTTCGAAATTTATCGGATAATCAAGATGTATCAGGAATAAACAGATGATTGGAAAAAATTTGAAACATGGTTTTGTATAAATGGATATTTATCGTCAGAAAACTAACATTTCCCTTCCGGCGTCACTGCTCACAAAAAAATTTTTTAATTTAAATACAGAAGGTCATTTATTATGAAAAACACCTATTTTGATCTGATTGATCAGAGTTATTATTTTCCACAGGAAGGCTTTGATTTACGGAATGGCAACCTCACTTTTCATGGCATATCATTAAAATATTTAATAGATAAATATGGCACGCCTTTTCGTTTTATTTACCTGCCGAAAATCGGTGATCAGATAAAACGGGCCCGCAATCTTTTTAACCGGGCGATCAAAAATACAAACTATACCGGCCAATACCGGTATTGCTACTGTACAAAATGCAATCACTTTCATCATGTGATCAGCGAAGCCCTGAAACATAATGTCAATATCGAAACCTCTTCCTCCTTTGACATTGACCTTATCATTCACCTGTATAATGAAGGCAAAATATCCAGTAACAGGATAATCGTACACAATGGTTACAAAACCAATGATTATCTCAAAAAGATACTGAAACTACAGGAAATCGGTTTCGAAAACTGCATCATTGTATTTGATAGTTTACAGGAGTTGGAGCGGTTGGAAAAAATGTCCGCCGGTAAAAAAATTAAAATTGGGTTGCGCATGGCTATTGATGAAGAACCGCAGTCAGCTTATTATACCTCCCGCCTGGGCATTCGTCCCAACCAGATGATTGATTTCTTTAATAAAAATATCAAGGGAAATGATAAATTTGAACTGAAAATGTTTCACTTTTTTGTGGATAGCGGAATCAAGGATTCACTTTATTATTGGGGCGAATTTCAAAAAGCGCTGGAACTCTATATTAATTTAAAGAAAGAGTGCAAAACCCTGGATTCATTAAATCTCGGCGGCGGATTTCCCATCCGCAATCACCTGGGCTTTGAATATGATTACGAATACATGATCAAAGAAATCGTGTATAATATCAAGGAAGCCTGCCGCAAAGAAAATGTGCCGGACCCGGATATCTATACGGAATTCGGCAAATATACCGTCGGTGAGAGCGGCGCCATTATTTTTAAGGTATTGGAGCAGAAACAACAGAATGATTCTGAAACCTGGTACATTATCAATAACAGCCTGATGAATACCATTCCCGATGCCTGGTCCATTCATGAAAAATTCATTCTGCTTCCCATCAATAAATGGGACAATGAATATACCCGTGCCAATATTGGCGGGATCAGTTGCGACCATTCGGATTATTATAATTCCGAAGATCTGAATCAGGAGGTGCTCTTGCCAAAATATTCCAATGATGAAAAAGAACCACTCTACATTGGATTTTTCCATACCGGCGCTTACCAGGATTCCATCAGCGGCTACGGCGGTATCAAACACTGCCTGATTCCCTCGCCCAAGCATGTGATCATTGACCGGGATGATAAAGGCAACTTTTTCGATTATGTCTATCGTAATGAACAATCCGCCGGGGAAATGTTCAGAATTTTAGGTTATGAAGAGAAATAAGAGGATATTATGAGAACCTTTGCAAATATTGAAAAAATCTACGCGGAATACGAACAGGCAAAAATTCTCCTCCAGTCTATTCCCTATGACGGAACTTCCACCTGGGGTAAAGGAGCTGACAAAGGATTTCAGGCTTTTCTCGAAGCTGCTGACAATATGGAACTCTATGATATTGAAACCGATTCCGAAGTCTACAGGGAAGGTATTCACATCCTGCCAACCATTGATATTAACACCTCACCGGAAGCGGTTTTCAGCGAGGTTTACAGAAATACCCGGCAACTTCTCAATGCTGAAAAATTCCTGACTTTTTTCGGTGGTGAACATTCCATCTCGATCGGCATTATGAAGGCATTATATGAAAAATATGCAGATATCACGATCCTTCAGTTGGATGCCCATGCAGACTTGCGGCCGGAATACAATGGTTCGCCCTATAACCATGCATGTGCCGTCCACCAGGCCGCCATGAATTCAAATCTCATCCAGGTGGGAATTCGCAGCATGGACATGAGTGAAAAAAAATATCTCAATCCCAACCAGTGCTATTTCGCACACCGGCTAATGTATTCCGATGGTTGGATGAAAAAAGTCATCAAGCAGATGACCGACAAAGTTTACATCACCATCGATCTGGATGTTTTTGATCCGGCTATCATGCCGGCCACCGGAACACCGGAACCCGGAGGACTGGACTGGTACACCGTTATCCGTTTGTTACGCCGTGTTTTCCAGGAAAAAAACGTTCTGGGATTTGACATCGTGGAATTAGCCCCCATTGAAAACAATCCGGCCCCTGATTTCCTGACAGCAAAGCTTTATTACAAATTACTGAGTTATAAATTCAACCAATAAATCTGAGGAAAATAATGCATAACAAAGGCCCGATTACACAATTTATGCTGAAACATTATAAGCATTTTAATGCGGCGACAGTAGTGGATGCCGCAGCCGCCTATGAAAAACAACTGGAATCCGGCAACCGGATGATGATCACCCTGGCCGGCGCCATGAGCACAGCGGAATTAGGTATTTCCCTGGCGGAAATGATCCGGCAGGACAAGGTGCAGATCATCACCTGTACCGGCGCCAACCTCGAAGAGGACATTATGAATCTTGTGGCCCATTCCCATTATAAACGTGTTCCTAACTATCGCGACCTGACACCGCAGCAGGAATGGGATTTACTGGAGAAGGGGCTGAACCGTGTGACGGATACTTGTATTCCCGAAGAAGAAGCCTTTCGCCGCCTGCAGTCCCATATCGAAAAAATCTGGAAAGATGCCGAAGCTCAGGGCGAGAGATATTTCCCTCATGAATATATGTACAAAATGCTGCTGTCCGGTGTATTGGAGCAGTACTATGAAATTGATCCGAAAAACAGCTGGATGCTGGCGGCTGCCGGGAAAAATCTGCCCATCATCGTACCCGGCTGGGAAGATTCCACCATGGGAAACATTTTTGCATCCTATTGCCTGAAAGGGGAATTACAAGCATCAACGATGAAATCCGGTATTGAGTACATGCAGTACCTGGCCAATTATTATACGGAAAATACAAA
>CAYYMT010000032.1:0-12146 GCA_964472715.1 uncultured bacterium
TAACGTCAGTTATTTATCTTTTTTTAACGGTAATTTTTATAATGCCAGAAGAACAGGGATACCTATCAATTTTAAGACTTAGAAAATTTTATATAATCCCGAAGGGATTAAACAATTATAACCGTGGGTGTAAACCCACGGACAAAAACAAAACATTAATAAAACTCTGAAAGAGTTTAACAGTTTAAAAAAACTAAATAGCTTTTTACCCAATATTAATTTTAAAAATTCATGAATTATCCAGGTTAACTGCAATCAAGTAGCGATATCTCTTTTAAAAACAGAATTGCAAACTGTTTGGCGCAAAATTTGATAATTCTTCGCACAGTTATTATAATTGCCGGAAAACGTTTTTAAATACTAAAGGGGTATATGGAAAATCAGAAAATTTTAATCATTGACGATGAAAAAAGTTCCCGCGATTCAGCCCGAAGAATATTACGCCGGGAAAAATATAAATTATATTTTGCGGAAAACGGAAAAATCGGGTTAAACAAAATCTGTGACATCAACCCTGATCTCGTTTTGCTTGATATCCAAATGCCAATCATGGACGGCATCCAGGTATTAAAAAAACTGGCGCATAAGCAGTCGGATAATTTTTCCATCATTGTTTTGTCCGGCCATGGAACGGAACAATCTGTACGATCCTGTTATGAACTGGGTGTTACGGCTTTTGTACACAAACCCTTTGCTTCCTATGAACTCCGGGGGTTGATAAAAAACACGCTGGACCTGTCGCGCTATCGAAAGGAATTGGAATCTACTGTTGACAAACTGAATGAACAGATCCGGGAAAACAAACAACTAAAATCAATTCTTCCCATATGCTCCAATTGCAAAAAAGTTCAGGATGATAATACGAATAAGTGGCTCGATTTTGATAATTATATTCATCACCATACCAGCAGCCAGATCAGTCACGGCTTGTGCCCCGATTGTATTAAAGAATTATATCCCAGGGAATACAGAAGTTTGAAGGAAAAAGGCCTGATCTGAAAATTTGTTCTAAATTTTCCTTATAAATTGCCCAATGGAATATTTATATTCTGAATGAGTCAAGAGGAGTGATTAAACATGAAATTTATTTCCCGTATTCAAGAAGTTGAAACCATTCAGGAAACCTATAATAAACTGGATAATGAGGGGGTCAAAAAAACACTTATCCGTGGCAGTGAAGGCGTCGGCAAAACCGCTCTCGCCCTGGAAGCCACCAAAAACCAAAACACCTGTTACCTCAAAGTCACCAAAAAAGCGGAAAAACTACTTTGCAAAGAATTTATGGCCATTGTGGAAGAAACTTATAATATTCCCATTATCAGCAATATTAATAACCTCAGTGATTTTTTCTCCTTTATTCTTGCCATCTCCAGAAAGCGAAAAATCACGATTATTTTTGATGAATTTCATATTCTTGAGGAGATCAATGACGGCGTGCTGAAAACCGCTGCCAACGAGTGGAAGGGTTTCAAACATGAAGCAAAAATCCACCTGGTTCTGATCAGTTCTGACAATAAGAAATTGAATCGCATAATCACGCGAAAATTTCGAAAATTTGACAATGTCATTGACCTGGCGCCTTTTACTATTCCGGAGATCAAGGAAATTCTCGAGCAGAATGATGAATACTCCGATAAAAACCTGCTTTCCTATTATATGATCACCGGCGGAATGCCGAAATACATTAGTATTCTGATGGATAATAAAATTTATAAATCCGACGATATTCTGCCCTTTGCGCTCTATAAAAATTCCCCTTTCATTGACGAAGGAATCAATCGCCTGATCAAAGTTTTCGGACGGAATTATGGAATATATTTTACAATTTTACAATTGGCGGCCACCGGCACCAACCGGCGGGCGGATATTGAAGAAGTGACAGGCAAAAATATTGGCGGTTACCTCAAACGGCTGGCGGTGGATTACAGCCTCATCGACAAAATGAACCCGGCCAATGCCAAAGAAAATGCCCGGCGGCAGCGAATTTTTATCCGGGACAAGTTTTTAAATTTTTGGTTCCGGTTTATCTACCGCAACAGCTCCGCGCTGGAAGCCGGTAATTTTGAGTATTTGCAAACCATTCAAAAGGATTTTCAGCAATACCGGGAAGCCAATCTCAAAGAAATGTTCGCGCGTCTGTTACAGGCCGCCGGAGCTTATGACGAAGTGGGATTTTTCTGGCAAAAATCCGATAAAAAATATTCCGAGATCATTGCCATTAACAAAAACAAGCGGGTATTGCACATTTACACCGTGAAATTAAAAAAATCCCAACTCAGTGACAAGCAACTGGAAAAAAGGTCTGAATTGATCCTGAAAAATTACCAGGGATATAATTTTCAGGTCAAAACCCTGACACTGGAAGATTTGGATAAGTATTTGATGCTCTTCTAGCCGGAGTCTGTTGAGGTTGAGGTTTCCGTCTACGTCCTTCGGACTTCGCCGGACAAGAAGGTTTAGGTTGAGGGTTGCCGGGTGGGTGAAACCTGGCTGTTTAATTATTAGTAAAAAAGGTTGTGAAATTTCGTGAGGGTTTTTAATCCTTGGTCTGTTTTTTCTTGATATTCTTATCTCTAAAAAAATAAAATAAATAAATTACGGATAGGGAATATTAAATGGCAAAGTCCGGCACAATGTTGGAATTTTTGTAGGATAATATCAGTTAGAGCAACGCAATGGAATTCAATGGTTATAAAAGATGAACAATGATTTATTTAAGAATACAACATTCGATTTTCTTCGTTCATTTGACAACTCACCAGCTATGCGCGCAATTCGAGCATTGGAGGAATCTCCAACTATGCAAAGTATCCGTGAAATTAATAATTTGCCGACGCTCCGGCTTATGCGGGAGATTGAAGACACACCCTTAATACGATTGATACGACAAGTCTTCTGCAATGCGAATTATGCGCAATCTAGAAAAACCTCCGGCATTGCAAATTGTCAGAGACTTTGAAAAATCAGCAGCGCTTCGAGCGATCATAAAAAAACTGATGTTAATTTATATGACCTAAGGATTTTCACTTCGAACTTAATTTATAAACCCTCTGTCATCTCCCTTTCAAAGGGAGAACTTGTTTGGTTTTAGATGCGACTTCGAGTCTTTATGTTTAATGTAAATAAACAGTTATCGCAACGTGTCCCCCTTTGTCAAGGGGGAACAAGGGGGTTGTAAAACAGAAGTAAAATGAGCAGCTTTCTTAGATCGAGTTCACGTTAATTAATCCTGAATAATTCACGGAACATCCGGCCTTTGGCGGAAGGAAACCTATCGGCGCGAAGTGGTATTGTTCATATCTTATGAATAATGCCGGTTAACAGGATTGAAAAAGTATCTGGAAAAGAGTATCAATAATACACAAAATTCATTAAATTATCGAAGGTAAAATTAGAGGATAAGTTGAATTATTTAGAAGAAAAATATCTCGAAAAATATACTGAAAAAATCGGTAATCAAATTGAGTTATTAATTGATAAATTTGACTTTTCAGATAAACGTGGAAATTTCGAATATTTAACAAAATCCTCTGCTGTATTTTCATCAAATATTGAAGGAAATAGTATCGATTTAAATTCATTCATGAATTATGAAATGAATAAAGATAAATTTAAAGCCGGCAAAGAAATTGAAGAAATAGAAAACTTAATTTCAGCCTATGATTTTGCTCAAAATAATAAATTAACAGAAGATAATATGCTTCATTGTCATAAATTGCTATCTGAAACTTTATTAATTAAAAGTAAAAGAGGAAATTACAGAATTGAACCCATAGGTGTATTTGGAAAATCCGGATTAGCATATATGGCTGTAGAACCAGAATTTGTACAAAATCATATGCAAAATTTCTTTAAAGAAATATATAAATTGCTATCAGAAGAATTAACAAAAGCAGAAGTTTTTTATTATGCTTCATTTATTCATCTTCGATTTGCCCATATTCATCCCTTTAGAGACGGCAATGGAAGAATAGCAAGATTATTAGAGAAGTGGTTTATCGTAGAAAAATTAGGGAAAAACTTCTGGAAAATACCCTCTGAAGAGTATTATAAAGAGCATCAGCAATTATATTACGACACAATAAACCTTGGCGTAAATTTTTATGAATTGAACTATGATAAATGTTTAGATTTTTTAGAGATTTTGCCCAACTGTTTAAAATAATCGTATTGTAAATATTGTATTACCGAAATTTTACTTATTTTTATGAACTGTTAAACTCTTTCAGAGTTTTAATACCGTTTCGTTTTTTCCATGGGTTGACACCCACGGTTATTTTTATTTAATCCCTTCGGGATTATATGAAATTTTCTGAGTTTTAAAATTGATAAAAAGCATCAGCAGGTGACAATTCGAATTGTCGCCTGCTGAGGGGGTATAGATATTTATTTATTCCCGAACCTCTTTGCGATACAACAACACGCCAACCATCAATAATACAATCAGTGCCAAAATATTTTCCAATATCGCTGCAGGGTAGGCATTCATCAGCATTCCCCTGAAGAGTGTTGGTATGCGGTAACCAATCGTGATCAAAATTGCCAGGTATATATTCCTGCGAATTAAAAGGGTATAAAGCAAATAGTAGATCACTCCCATAACCAATCCGTTGATAATCCAGTAGGAAATTGTTTCAATAGTTAATCCGGTGATGACAAATCCCATGATGAGAAACAATAAACCGGCGACCGGTTTTTTAACCTGCCAGTTTTTTGTTAACCGGTCAATCAGCCAGAAAACGAACAAAAATTCAGCAGATTTCATGAAAAAGCCCGGCACCACATCCAAACTCCTGCTGAAAAGCGGCCAGTGATCACCCAGTGATCCGTATTCCGCCCAATTGGGCGCCAATGACGGACTAAAAAGTCTTTCCAGCAAAGCGAAAATTATGAACATAAGCAAACCAGTGGAAATACCAAAAAGAATATTGAGACCAAATTTGTTTGATCTTGTGTATTCCTTTTGGTCATGAATAAATCCAAAAATCAAGGCCGGTACAAATGCCATCAGAATTGTAAAAAAACCGCTGATTGCAAAGATTGTTTTCTGATTGGCCATAGGCAGGGCTGTATTCAGCTGCGCCATTAATTTCGGCCAGGAATTAATAAAACTGAGCGCCAGAATGACAGCCATTGTAATTAATACCGGTAAAAAGGTGTCGATGGTAAATTTTCCTTTGCTCCAAAAGACAATGGCAACAATCACAGCTGTAATAAATAGAAAAACATAGAAAACCACGGAAATGATTTTGATGATTTTAATGCTGTTGGTGCGGGCTTTTTCTGCGCGCTCCCATTTTTCCGGCACCTCAATTTTTCGATAGGAATCAACAATTTGGCTGCCGGCTACTTTAACCGAGATCAGCGCTTTTCCCTCTTTATCCAAATTCACGGTTGTTGTGTCTTCGTATTCAAACAGCCAGTCGGTTCTGGCCGGATGTTTTGATGGCGAAGCCGTAATCTCCTGAAAGCCGGCTGGATTCATAGCATATTGTTTCTTAATATGGTTAAGCGCTATTTTTCGGGCGGCATATTCAGGCAGGCTGTCACCCGGTGTTGATTCAGGAAGTTTGTGACGGAAGCGAATAACCTGACCATTTTCGATATAGAGAAGATATTCTTCGGCTCTTTGGTCGACACTGCCTTCGAACCGCGCAAACCTGACAAGCCATAACGGATTACGCAAATAGGTTCCGGATAATTCCCGGTAGGTTTCTTCTCCGTATTCCTGCCAGATAAACCGGTCATCTGTATCCAGGGGAGTTTGTATAGTGGACAACACTTCCATTGTATCGGATAATTCGATGCCCCGTTTCTGAATTGTTTGTAATGCCAGGGCTTCGGCTTCCGGCCCACTTGTATCCAGGCGGCTTGCATGATTTTGGAAATTACCAAAAATCAGCCATCCGATAAAAGTAATGGCGCCCAACAGAATTATACCATATTTGAGTCTCTCGCTAAACTCACCGGAACCGGCCGTTGTTTCCTCCGGTTCAATCTCAATTTTTTTAGTTTCTGCAGGCTGCCAGCTTTTATTGAGATATTTTTCCTGAAGTTGAACTGTTTTACCGGCTTGCAGTCTGCGCCAAATCAAAATAATAACCGGTACAAAGGTCAGAATAACGACCATCATCTTATCTAAAAACAGACCTTCGGCTGAAGAAGCAAAGAGCGGTAGTGAAAACCAAACCACATCATAGGCAAAATGTAAAATTATCCCCGGCAGAAGCCCAAAGTATAAATAAACCAGACCAAAAGCGAGGGACGGAATAATCAATTCCACTACCCTGGCATAGGAGGGCTGCATGGGATAATTGGCGTGGGCGGCGCCGAAAATCAAAGCCTGAACCACAAATGCAGCGGCGATCCACCAATTCCGCCGTCCATATTTCTGCCCGATAAGGGCGGCGCCGGCGATGGGGATTGCCCGAAACAGACATTCTTCCCAAAAACCGGCATGCAGGGATTGGACGATGCTGGCAAACCAGGGCATGTGTGTGGCCAGAATATTGGGGTTGAATAATGTGCTGCTGGGTACCCACCAACCCAGGACACGGGTGGTGAAAAAGTATAATGCCACATCAAAAGCCAGGAAGATGGTAACCCCCAGGTATCCGCCGAAAGTTTGCCCGTAAACCGGCTTGGTGTTGGCCACATCTTTGGACCAGATTCGCCACAATTGAATATGCTCCGGAAAGGCTTTTCTGGACAAGGACTCCGCCGCCATGAAACTCAGGGTCAGCAACAGGAATTCCGCCAGAAATAAAATCAGCAACTGAACAATCTGCTGCATCAGAAATCCCTGGGCGGCAATGGCGGTATCATAGCCCATCCACATCAGCGGCCAGTTATTGATCTGCAGCAGAACCATCAGAATTGCAATAAAAAATCCCCAGAATAATGCCGGTTTCCAGACCACCCAGTTTTGCCGGAGTAACAGGAATAAACCCAAAATGACGCCGCCCAGCACATAGAGAATGGCTCCCGCCACAGTGGCAATCATGGCGAGGGTCTCATTAGTTGAGCGCATTTCATCGTATTTGCGGCTGAAGGCTTCGGGAATTTTGACGAAATGGGTTAATTCCGTGAATTTGCTGCCGCTCAGTTTCAGGCGCAACCGGTAGGTGGCCTCTTTTAGTTGCTGTTCCTTACGCTCATAAACAAAGGTATAGTCCTTGCGGCCGCCGGACATAACCTCCTGGGAATTTTCAACCAATTCGTAATCATTGAGATTGATGCCGGCTTTAAGGGCTTTTTTCTCAGCAATTGCCAGAGCCGAGTCCGCCGATAGATTTTGTCCGGGCTGGTCTTCGGGTAATTTTTCCATAAATCCGTAAAATTCACCGGAAGGTGTAAACCGGATCATTGTTTCATTGGTTTCTTCCGGTTTGAAATGCCGGACTTTCCAGGTGTAGGGTGAAAAAAGATCACCGGCGATCATGCTGTTAAATGCCGAAGCGCCGCCGATTTCCAGTTCCACATAATTTTTGACATCGTCATCCAGTGAAAATGACGCGGCGGTTTTAAAATTTTCCGGCCCAAGATTATATTTCTTTGCAATGCCCTGCGCCCTGGCCAGAGCCGCCTCCCGGTTCATAGAAATGTCAAGATTGACGATCGGGTTGGCCTTGTCAAAAAAATTGATAGAAAAAAAGATCCCACCGATAAAAAGCAGAATCAGAATAATCCAAAATGCTGGTCTTCTGGTCATTTTCCCCTCCTAAAAAAATTGTATTATTTTACTTAATGAATCAAGTTAATAATTTTCATCCGTAATAGAAATAAAATTTGAAGAATTAGAGCCGGTTCAGTATATCTTTTAACAGGGATTCCGGGATATACATATTAATTGACAAAAACAGCAAATCCGGCCTGTTGAGGAATTTGGCGGGAATATTGGCGCGGTCTTTTTCAGTAGTGATCAAGTAGTCGGTATTCCGGGATTTCGCCAGCAATGTTTCAATATGCTGATGGGTGTATTTATGATGATCAGGAAAAGTGGCTGTCAGAAGTTTGGCCGGTTCCAGCTGTTTGACGGTATCGAAAAACTGCTCCGGATTGCCCAGCCCGCAAAAGGCCAGCACTTTTTTACCTTTTAAAGATTTACGATCAATATGTTTGTGGGCGGTTTTAATGGCGGTGATTTCTGTTGGCGCGGTAAACCATTCTAATCCCCGATCCTGGAAAAACCTCACATAATCGGGGTTTGGCTTTTGAGTACGGGTAAAAACCAGAAAATCAGCCCGTTTAAGATTGTCAAAAGATTCCCTGAGCCGACCCCTGGGAATGAGATGTTCTTCATAAGGTGATGAATAAGCATCCCACAAGACAATATCCACATCCCGGTGTAAACGCCGGTGCTGAAAACCATCGTCGGCGATGACAATATCACATTTGTATTTGTCCTGAGCGGTTTTTCCGGCGGCATAGCGGTCCGCATCCACAATGATGACCACATCTTTTGTTTTTTTCGCCATCAGAAAGGGTTCGTCGCCACTATCTGCCGCCGTCACAATTGGCCCCTCTCCCTCACTGACAATCACCTGGTCTTTACTACGGCGTTTGTAGCCCCGGGTGATTATGGCCGGTTTGAAGTCCTTGTCTTGCAGAAGCCCGGCCAGCTCAATGGCAAAGGGCGTTTTTCCGGTGCCGCCGGCAGTAATATTGCCGATTGAAATCACCGGAATTTTGAGTTCATGGCTCTTCAGGATTTTCATGTCATAGAGATAATTTCGCAGATTGGTTATACCCTGGTATAAAATAGCGAAAGGAGTCAATATGGTACGTATGATTTTCATAGCGATTGTAATTCGGACAGAATGATACCGGCAGCTTTTTCAGAAGCGCCGGCATAACCGATCTTTTGTTTTACTTCATCATAAAATTTTGTGAAACGGTCTTTTTCTTTTGGTGACGCCAGGTATTTATGGACTTCACGGGTAATATTTTCAGCGGTGACCTCTTTTTGGATCAGTTCCCGAATGCCTTCCCGTCCGGCAATCAGATTAGCCAGCCCGATAAAATCAATTTTCGCCACCAGTTTCGCCAGGTGATAGGTAAAGAATGAGGTTTTATAAATAATTACCATGGGTGTGCCGAGCAGAGCCGCTTCCAGGCTGGCGGTACCGGAGACCATGATTAAATATTCCGCCTGCTGCATAATCGCATCATTTTGGCCCCGTACCCATTTCAGCCAGTCATACCGGTATGTTTCCCGGTACTCATTAAAATCCTGTCCCGGCGCCATGCCGATGACAAATTTCATGGATGGGTGTTTTTTGCGAATTTTAATGGCGCTTGCGATCATGACATCCAGATGATTTTCCAATTCCTGTTTGCGGCTGCCGGGAAAGAGCCCGATAAACTTGTCTTCCTGCGCCAGGCCGGTAATTGGAATATCGGCTTCGAATATCTCCTTATCCATTAACGGATTTCCGCCATAAACCGCATCCACGCCGTGTTTGGTGTACCAATCCGGTTCGAACGGCAAAATACAGATCACCTTGTCCACATTCCGCCGTACTTGCTTGACCCTGGACTGGTGCCAGGCCCATATCTGAGGACAAATATAATAGATGACCTTGAGCTTGCGTTTTTTGAGCGCCTTAGCCAGACGCAGATTAAAACCGGGATAATCTACAAGGACGACTAAATCAATTTCATTGTCGTCGATAAATTTGAGGGTTTCATTAAATATTTTTTTGATGGAGGGCAGATGTTTGATCACTTCCGCAAAGCCCATAAAGGAGAGGTCGTCAATATGGTGAAGCAATTTCGCGCCGGCTTTCTGCATGTTGTCGCCGCCATTGGCAAAGATTTTCAGGCTGGGCTCTTTCGCCAATAAGCGCTCGATTAACCGGGCGGTGTGGATATCGGCTGACAATTCACCGGTGGAAATAAAAAGACGCCCGGCCATTACACATCCAATTCTGCTAATTTTTGATTAATGGTTTGCTCTATCTGAAGTGCAAGTTTGAGAGCCGCCAGTCCGTCTTCTCCGGTGACCATGGGGTCTTGTTGCTTTGTAATGGCATGGATAAAATCCTTTTGTTCATCCAGCATCGCATTGGAATCCGGAGCTTCCATCTGCTTGAAATAGATGGTTTTCTTCTCTTTATCCGCCAGCTGAAAACCGGCCAGTTCATGGTATTCCCCGGATTTTTTATCCAGTGAAAAGATGTCGGTTTTTTTATTGAGAAAATCAATGTTGATATAGGCGTTTTGCTGAAAAATACGAAATTTCCTGACCTTTTTATCGGAAACCCGGCTGGCGGTAATATTGGCCACACAGCCATTGGCAAAGTCTATCCGCACGTTGGCAATGTCAATATTGTCCGTCAATACCGGTGTGCCACTGGCTTCAATATTCGTGATTTTTGAGTCCACTAATTTCAGGATAATATCCAGATCGTGGATCATTAACTCCGGAATGACAGCAGAATTAATACCCCGCTCATTGAACTGGGAAATGCGATGGCACTCAATGAATTTGGGCGCCAGCGGGTAATCTTCCAGAATTTTAAAAGCCGGATTAAAGCGTTCGATATGGCCCACCTGGAGAATTAAATTTTTACTTTTGGCAATGGCCATTAGGTCTTCCGCCTGTTCAATAGTTTCCGTGACCGGTTTTTCGCAGAAAACATGGAGTCCGTTTTCCAGAGCCTCTTTGGTGATTTCATAATGTGTATTAGTGGGAGTCACCACCAGCAGAGCGTCGCTGGCGTCCACTAACTCCTGCCGGTTATAAAAATTTTTGGCGGAATATTTTTGGGCGATAAATTGGCTGCGCTCATCGTCAATATCATAAAATCCCGTGACCTTTATTTGATCATGAGTCAAAAGATTGTTTAGATGAAAATTGCCCAGATAGCCGACACCAATAATTCCAATTTTTAGCATTTTTGCTCCTGTTTATTTACATTATGAATCGTGATTTTAAAAAATGATTTTAATATTTTGTAAGAGAATTTAACTTTAATGAATTAAAAATAAAAGGTAATCACCACTAAGCCCAGATTACCGATTGCTAAAAAAGGAGAGAGAAATGATAAACAAACGAATGCTTTTTACGCTTTTGCTGGCAGTTTTTGCGACAGTGTCCTGTGGGGATAAAATTGTGGACGCGGAAATAATCCACTGGAACGACTTTCATTCGGCTAATCTGCCTTACACTCCCACTCACTACAATCCCGAAAAAATTCAGGTGGGCGGTTATGCTGTCATGGCCGGTTATATTGATTCATTGCGGAATATTTATAATGACGCGCTGGTCCTTCATGCCGGAGATGATTTCCAGGGCTCGCCGGTATCATCCATTACCAAAGGAATGTCGCAGATCATGATTCTGAACAAGATCAAACCCGACGCTTTTACTATCGGCAATCATGAGTTTGATTACAGTAAAGAAAATCTCTACCAGGCTCTTGACAAAGCCGATTTTCCGGTGATCTCCGCTAATATTTATGATGAAGAAAAGAACCAACTGTTTACTGAACCTTATAAAATTTATCAAAAAGATGACGTAGCAATTGGCGTCATCGGCGTGGTCTACAAAAATCTGAAGTCCAGTGTCATACCCGCCAATGTGGAAGGCTTGGAAATATTGGACCCGGTGACGGAAATCCAAAAATATGTGGATGAGATCAAATCCAAAGTCGATCTGATCGTAGTGCTAAGCCACAGCGGATTCCATTCTGATTCCCTTTATGCGGAAAGTCTGGAAGAAGTGGACGTCATCGTCGGCGGCCATTCCCACTCCTGGCTGAGTGATCCGGTTAAAGTGAATGACATACTCATTCTGCAGGCCGGTGGACGGGGAGAACGGCTGGGCCTTCTGAAAATGAAGGTCAACAAAAAAACCGATGCCATTGAATCCTATGATTACGATTTTATCCGTACTGAAGTCAAAAAAGTCACACCTAATCCGGAAGTGGCGCAGCTGGTGGATTCCCTGGAATCAAAAATTCGTGAAACCATGGACCGGCAGATCGGCACATTGAAAAAAGATTGGGTACGGACTTCCCGGGATGAATCCAATATCGGCAATTGGATTTGTGACGTTACCCGGGAAAAATTTGATGTGGATATTGCATTACAAAACAGCGGCGGGATTCGTAAGAATCTGCAGGCCGGGCCGATTACCGTAC
>CAYYMT010000032.1:12156-15505 GCA_964472715.1 uncultured bacterium
GGACATCTGGGAAATATCACCCTTTGATAATTCCATTCAGATTTTTCATCTGTCGGGCAAAGAACTGTTGGACATGATCAATTACCGGCTGGAAAACCCCCGGGATCTGTTGCAGGTGTCGGGTATGAAAATTTATTACAACGGAAAAACCGGAAAACTGGTAAAATTAACCATCGGCGACAAACCGGTTGACCCCGGAAAAAGTTATTCTATTGCCAGCAATAATTATATTATGAGCCATAGCCAGCGGTTTTTTGGTATTGATCCGGAAACACTGGATATCGAAGAAACAAATTACATGGGCCGCGATGTGCTGCTGGAAGCTTTGGAAAGGAACCCGGTAGTGTCCGGCGAGAAGGAAAACCGCATCATTGATGTAAGTCAGGAGTGATGGGAATAAAAAACCTTTGAGTTTCTTCGAAACCAGAAGATTGTAGAGCGAATATCTGATTCGCTTATCCAATATTCCGGTCGATCCGGAATATTGAATCATGTCCGAAGACGAAATCTATAGACTTTATGCAATCTCTGAGAGTTAGAGATATTGATTTTTCCCAGCCGGATAAAAATCAAAAATTAAGGATAATTGGTACATACAAAAAAACGCCCCATAGATAACCGGGGCGTTTTTTGTATTGAGGTTGTTAACTAATGTTTTGTTAAAACCATTTATCAGCTAAATTATATTTCATAATAAATCCAATACCGATAATACTGACCATGGTCGCCAGTTTGATAGCAATATCGAGAGAAGGACCACAAGTATCCTTTAAGGGATCGCCCACTGTATCGCCGGTAACAGCAGCGGCATAAGACGCCATAATTTCAGTATATTTTTCTTTGACCTCCATCATTGCGTTGATCAGGTCATATTCTTCCGGTTTCAGGCGCAAAAATTCCCTGAACATGATCCGGTCGTGCTTATTCAGGTCTTCAAAATAATTATTCAGTTCCGGATCAATGGTTTCCACAAAATCGTCCTTGCCAAAATGCTGGACCAGAAAATCCAGAGACTTGCCTTTTTGCAGGTAATTTTCATTGATATACCGGATCATCCGGTCGAGATACTCTGATTCTTCGATATCAATACTGAATGCAGCCGGATTCATATTAACCAATTCATAGAGAAATCTCTTGTACTCATGGGAGAAGAAAAACGGCCAGAGACCTTTGCGGGAGGCCAGTTTGATATTGGCGAAGATAAGGTCCTTGGTTTCCGATTTTGACCGTTCAATATATTTTTTCGCATTGTCCCAGGCACCACCGGAATTAGCCATGAAAATGGCGAAGAGAAATCCCACCAGCAAGCTGCCAAGCAACAGCCCGATAATGGCGATAGGCCCCAGTACCATTCCGGTGATCAAAGGTGTAAAAATCACAGTAATGGCGGGATTGATCATTTTTTTCTGGGCAGCAATCGTGGATATCTGAATACAGCGCTCGTAATCAGGACGGGTTTCACCGGTCATGACACCTTTGATTGTGCGGAATTGACGGCGTACTTCTTCGATCATTTCCCCGGCCGCCTGGGAGACAGCATCAGTGGTTTTGCTGGTAAAGGTAGTACAGATAATACCGCCGATAAACAATCCGATGATAAAACGGAGGTCCATGATGGCGCCCCCCAAATAACTCAGCAGATCATTGGCGGTACTGTTGATGACGATATCAATATTATCGATCAGGCGAAAACGGTCCAGATAATCGGGATTGGCATCGTAAAGTTGCATAATGGTCATACGAATATTTTCAATAAAGGCTGAGATCAGGGTAATGGCGGTGAGTGCGGCGGAACCGATTGCCAGACCTTTGCCCCGGGCGGCAGTAGAGTTCCCTAATTCATCCAGGGCATCAGTACGTCTCCGCGTTTGACTCGGCAGTTCTGCCATTTCCGCGATACCGCCGGCATTGTCAGCAATAGGGCCAAAAGCGTCGATTGAGAGATTGATACCCAGTGTACTCATCATACCCACAGAGGCCAGTCCGATAGAGTAAAGACCGACGGAAAAATCTGCGAATCCGCCACCGGTTCCAAATGAAACGATCATAGCGAAAATTATAATAATAAAAGAGGGCGCGGTTGACATTAATCCAACTGACAGACCCGATGTAATCACTGTCGCGTGACCGGTTTTCGCCTGGGCGGCGATCTTTTTTACCGGACTGAATGCGGCATTTGTGTAATAATCCGTCACATACCCGAGAACAACACCCGCTAATGTACCGGTAATAATGGGAATAAAAAGCTGCCAGAGCATTTCGGGAAAAATAATTTTGATCACAGCGAAACTGGCCAGCATGGTTAGGGCTGAAGTTAAATTAATTCCCCTGTTAATGGCTTTCAATAAGCCCATTTGTCCATCATCTTCCCTGGCTTTGATGACGAAAATTCCCACCATTGACGCAAATGTTCCGACACTGGCAATGATCATCGGTAGAATCACGGCGTCATATTGCCTTTCAACGGAAAAAGCTGAAAAGGCACTGATGGCCAAAGCTGCTGTCCCGAGGATAGAACCAACAAAGGATTCGTAAAGATCGGCGCCAAGACCGGCAATATCACCGACATTATCCCCCACATTATCTGCAATGACCGCCGGGTTGCGCGGATCATCTTCTGGAATACCGGCCTCCACTTTTCCCACCAGGTCAGCGCCCATATCCGCCGCTTTGGTGAAAATTCCGCCGCCAACCCTGGCAAAAAGCGCCATGGATGAAGCGCCAAATCCAAAGCTCAGCATGGTCGTGGTGATTTCATGCAGCGTCATATCGGCCCAGGCATTGAGCGCGGCAAACCAAATGATAATATCCAAAAGCCCGAATCCTACCACAATCAGTCCCATGATACTGCCGCCGCGAAAGGAAATCCTCAAGGCGCCATTTAACGAACTACGGGCAGCATTGGTAGTACGGTTGGCGGTCAGCGTCGATGCCGACATTCCCAAAAAACCACAAAGGCCCGAGAACAAACCTCCGGTAATAAAAGCATACGGGACATAGACACTTAAAGCCTTCAGCCCGTATGCCACAAAAAGCAGAATAATGAAAACCGTAACAAAGAAAATCCCCACGGTTTTGTATTGCCGCCGTAAATAGGCCATAGCACCGGAACGAATATAGCCGGAGATCCGGCGAATATCTTCATTACCGACATCTTGTCTGAGAATCCACAGAAAAAAGATCAACGCTGCAAACAGCGCCAGAAGTGATGCGATGGGAACGAGAAAGATCATAACCCCTCCAAAGTTTTGTGCGTTAAGTTAAATAATGAATCATTGTATTGCTTTCATATATTTCAATTTAACCTGTCAATATATAGAATATTTTTATTTTTGTCTACTAAATGAAT
>CAYYMT010000032.1:15605-34975 GCA_964472715.1 uncultured bacterium
TTTCCGGAGGTTGAATTTGAATATAGAATAAAAATCATTTAAGTTACACGAACTATGAAAAGATCAGTTGAATTATTAGCCCCAGGCGGTGATGTCAATGCTGTCAAAGCGGCGATATTGGCCGGCGCTGACGCGGTTTATTGCGGATTGGCGCAGTTCAATGCCAGGAACCGGGCCCGGAATCTTACCCGTGAAGAATTGATCGGTGTGATCAACCTGGCCCATTACCATGACTGTAAGATTTATCTGACGCTGAATATTGTCCTGTTGGAAACCGAAATACCAACGGTTGTTTCGCTGTTAAATGAACTTGTGAATATTGATCTTGATGGCATCATTGTCCAGGATTTGGGGCTGCTATACCTTCTATCCAAATATTTCAAAACACTTGATGTCCATGCATCTACACAAATGACCACGCATAACCGGGGACAACTTGAATTCCTGGCTCATAATTCCGTCAAACGGGTCAATCTCTCCCGGGAACTGAATCTGAATGAGATTAAAGAACTATGCAATCCCGGAAATGAAATGCAGGTAGAAACGGAAGTTTTTGTGCATGGTTCCTATTGCATTGCTTTTTCCGGACTATGCTATATGAGTTCAGTACTGGATGGCAAGTCCGGTAACCGGGGACGCTGCAGCCAACCCTGCCGGAATGAATACCGCGTAACACCCAAAGGAATAAAATATCCGCTGAATCTAAAAGATAATTCGGCCTGTTTTAATTTGCCGGAATTAATCGCGGCCGGGGTCAATTCCTTAAAAATTGAGGGACGTATCAAGGGATATGACTATGTTTACAGGATCGTAAAAACATGGCGGCGGCATTTGGATAATTATTTTGAAAACCGGTCAACGGATGAGAATATTGACGACCTTTACAGTGTTTTCAACCGCGACTTTTCAAATGGCTATCTCACCGGGAAAATATCACAGGAAATGTTCATTGATAATCCCAGGGATCACTCTATCGAATACCAATTAAAAACCAAACCCGGCAAAACTGCTGCCCGCATTATCGGGGAAAGACAAAAACAGCAACAAGAGGTTCACCAAAAAATTTCTGCCATGGAAATTGGAAGAATACCTTTAAAAATACATGTGTTTGGGAATGCAGGTGAAGCCATGACAATGATGATTAAGTCTGCCGATAGAGAAATCAGGGTGCAGACCCGGTCAAAATTACAACCAGCGGCAAATAAAAAGTCAGTCATTAATAAATCTGTGATCAGTAAAAAGTTGAAAATGATCAACAATACCAATTATCAGGTTGATTTTATAAATACTGAAAACTTAAAAGGCGGGCTTTTTCTACCCTTCCGGGAACTGGCCGAATTACGGAATAAAATAATAACGGAATTCATTAAAAGTGAGGGCTTGATAAAACCGGTTAGATTGCCGGTATCGCAGAATCCTGATTTCTCACACAATAAACCGGAACTGTCAATATTGATATCCGATTCCAAAGATATTCAATTATGCCGGCAGGCCGGCACCGACTTATTTTTTGAATTGCCTAACCATCTAGGGAGAATGGAAGAATATATCGAAGTGTTCCGCCGAGAATCCCGGCTTATTCCCTGGTTTCCGGCGATTTTGATCGGGGAAAATTATACAAAGGCTGTGAACTTTCTGGATGAAGTAATGCCAAAAAGGATTATCACAAACAATACCGGCATTGCCAATGCGGCCCGGCAGCGACATATTCCATGGATTGCCGGACCTCAGTTAAATTTAACCAATTCCTATGGTTTGCGGTGTTTGCAGGAACGGTTGGGTTGCAGCGGCGGCTTTATTTCCAATGAGTTGAACAAATACCAGATCAACAGCATAAATTACCCAGAAAATTTTAGCCTTTACTTTAGTCTATTTCATCCCATTTTGATGATGCAAACCCGGCAGTGTATCCTGCAACAAATATTCGAATGCCGGAAAGAGACTGTTGACACCGCCTGTCTGTCACAGTGCCAAAAAAGCGCGACGATTACGGATTTGGATAACCGGGAATTTTACATTCATAAGAGAGCCGGCTGTTTCACTTCGGTTTACAATGACCAAAACTATCTGAACACCGAAGCGCTGCAGGATTTGCCGGGAAAATTCTCAGGTGTCATGCTTGATTTGCGGAATATTCAGACAAGTACAACGATCAATATTGGGAAACTCGCAGTAATTGATTTATTTGATTCTTTAATCAAGGGTGACAAGGAGGCTGAAATTAAATTACGTGAAATCATCAGGAATACAACAAATCAACAATTTAACGCTGGCATTTGATCTGCCATGAAAGTGAGTGTCTCAGAGATAATTTTTCCCGGAAGAAAAATAGAGATATTAATAATGTGAGCTTGGCCTGCCGGTAAAGTATTAAGTTTACCCGACGAACTCCCCCGGAGTTTTCCCGGTGATCTTCTTAAACTGGCGATAAAAATTTGCCATATTATTGAAGCCGCATTCATAGGCAATCCGGCTCACCGATTGTTTTCCTTCCAGCAATAATTCACATACATGATCAATCCTGGTTTCATTTAAAAACTGGGAAAAAGTTTTATTGGTCTTATCTTTGAAAAACCGGCAAAAAGCAGATTTTTCCATATTGGCGATAGAGGCCGCTTTGTCAACTGTTATCTTTTCGTAATAAAAGGCTTTCACAAACTGATAAACCGCGTTGATTCGGTCTCCCTTATGACCCGGAATTGTTGATTTATTATCTAAATTCAGAAAAATGACATCTTCATCGCCGGCGAGTAATTTCAGCACCTCTATTAATCCGATGGTGCAGTCAATCCCTTCGCAGTCAATCATATGCAGCAATTTTTCATAAACCTGATCCCGCACAGTGTTTACAAATTTTAATCCGGAGTTGGCATGGGTTAATAAGGTTTTGATTGTCCGGAATTCCGGTGTTTCCAGCATCGATGTGAAGAGGTCTTTGGAAAATTGTAAGACAATTGCTTCCGCATGTTTTTTTTCCCGTTGATTTCTTTTTTGGTCGCTGACCCACATATGCCCAAGATTAGGACCAACAAAAACCATATCGCCGCTGTGAAATTTTTGCACGGAGTTACCAATGTAGCGCACCCCGGAGCCCTGAATAATGGTAACCAGTTCATATTCAGGATGAAAATGAAAGGACATATCAAAATTAGGCACAGCATAGCGCAAAACTTTAAAGGAATTCCGTACCGGGTAGATGATCTTTTCTTCTTTAATCTTCACAAAACAACCTTTTTAGTAAATCTAAATCATTATCAATTATAAAATATTAGCGCAAAAAACAAAAATATCAATATAGTATATAAATTTGCAAACCAATTAGATGAAATGCCAATAAAAAAGTAATAATATCAAATAAATTAAACGGAGTTAAAATGTGCTATTATAAAAGAGAAGAAAATTTCCAGCCGGATTTTGAAAATCTATTAAAAGTGATTAAAGGTAAAATACCAGGTCGGCCAACACTATTTGAATTTTTTATGAACGACCGGGTGATCGAAAAATTGACCGGTGAAAAAGAGGACAATTCAACAAAATTTGCTCCCTTTAAACGATTTATCAAAGCTTTTAAAAATGCCGGCTATGATTATACCACCATATCTGCCTGGCGCACAAACACTTTGACCTTTACAAAGGGTGAAATGGCAAAAAAAGCCAGCCACTCCCTCAATTCCGGTAATGTGATCACTGATCGCCCCAGTTTTGATGATTATCAATGGCCTGACCCCGGGCAGGGGGACTATGACCTTTATTACCAATTAAAAGATTATCTTCCCGATGGTATGAAATTGATTGCCAGCAGTAATGGCGGTGTGTTGGAAAATGTCATTGATCTGGTGGGTTTTGAAAATCTGAGTCTGTTGTATATGATGGATGAAGAATTAACAACGGAAATATTTGATGCTGTGGGCTCACGGCTGCTGCGGTTTTATGAGATTGTCGCGCCGGTTGAAACCATTGGCGCCTGTATCGTCAATGATGACTGGGGGTTTAAAAATCAAACCATGTTCCATCCTGATTTTCTGCGCCGCTGGGTCTTTCCCTGGCACAAGAAAATGGTGGCTGCTATTCATAAAGCCGGCAAACCGGCAATTCTCCACTCCTGCGGCCAGTTAAAAGCGGTTATGGATGATGTTATCGATGATATGAATTATGACGCCAAGCATTCCTTTGAAGACCAGATCACTCCGGTCGAAGAGGCCATCAAACTGTGGGGCAAACGGATCGCGATTTTAGGTGGTGTTGATATGGATTTTCTGGCCCGCAATACACCGGAAGCGATCGTCGAACGCTCCAAAACCTTACTGGAAATTCAAAAGAACCGCGGGGGATATGCCCTAGGTTCCGGCAATAGTATTCCGGAATATATTCCCGATGAAAATTATCTGGCCATGATCTCTGCTGTCAAACTTATGAAATAAAAATAAAGGATAAATGCCATGACAAATATTTTAGAAAAATTAGCACAACGGGTAGAGGTGGGAAAGATTGATAAAAAGTCGCCCTTTCCACCGGACCTGAAAGGCGAAGAAGGCGCTGACGAATTAACCAAACAAGCCTTGGATGAAGGAATAGATGCCCAGATAATTCTGAATGATGGGCTGATCGAGGGAATGAATCGCATTGGCGAGAAATTTTCACGGGGTGAGGCGTATATTCCAAATATGCTGATTGCCGCCAAGGCTATGAACGCCGCCCTGGTTCATCTGGATCCCTATTTCACTGCCGGAAATATTAAGTCCAAAGGTACTGCTATTCTGGGAACTGTCCAGGGAGACCTGCATGATATCGGGAAAAATCTTGTAGGATTAATTCTCAAAGGCGCCGGTTGGGATATTGTGGATCTCGGCACTGACGTGGATAGTGATAAATTCATTGAAGCGGTTAATGAGCATGAAGCCGCTGTTGTCGGCATGAGCGCCCTTTTGACCACAACAATGATCAATATGGAACCTATTCTGAATGCCATTAAAAAAAATAATCCGGCGACACAAGTCTACATTGGCGGCGCACCGGTCTCACAAAATTTTGCCGATAAAATAGGCGCTGACGGCTATTTTGCCGATCCTTTTGGCTTTTCAAAATTTCTGGCGCAATACTTATGATACTGGATAAATTAAAAATATATATGCCCGCAAAATTTGTCATTACTCCCGACAAACAGGAAATATATCAGGCTATGGGATACAAAGAACCGCCCACGGAACAGATCGTTTCCGATGTTAATTTTTTGATTAACGAATCCCTGGAGATAATGAAAATCCGCTGTGGTTATGTCCTGATTCCAAAAGAAGAATTTTACCGGCGGGAGAGCGGTCAGTTTACCATTGGCAAAACTCCTTTTAATTGTGGCAAAATAATTTATAACCATATCAAAAATGCCGACCAGGTTCTTCTGTTTCTGGCCACCCTCGGCCACGATTTTGATCATTTTAGCAAAGCCTATTTTAATGCAGGTGATCCTTACAAAGGTTATCTCGTCGATACAATTGGTTCTGTAACAATTGAAACAGCATTGGACTGGATGGTGGATGATATTGACGAACAATTGTCTTTCAGCGGACAAAGGTCTACCAACCGGTTTAGTCCCGGCTACTGTCAGTGGGACATAAAAGAGCAGGAAAAATTATTTTCCTTTTTCCCCTGTAATTTTTTGAATGTGGATCTGCTTCCCAGTCAATTAATGCGGCCAATGAAGTCAGTCAGCGGATTTATGGGTATTGGAGAGAAAGTCAAAAAAATGCAATATACCTGTCACCTTTGCGATCAGGAAAATTGTATTATGCGTAAACACCAAAGTGTAATCAAGGAAAAAGTATGAATCCCAAAGTAATTCCGCTCATCGGTGTTACCGGGGTAAAACTCAGTAATACCAGTATTAAACAAAATCTAATCAATAGCGACATCCAATTTGATACCATTCGGAAAATCTATGATAATTACAAACCAGACGGCATTTTCACCTTTATGGACCTGACGGTTGAGGCTGAAGCCCTGGGATTGAAAATCAATTTTCCGGAAAATGATAATCCTTCTGTTTTAGAGCATCCCATAAAAAATTCATCCCAAATGCAGGAATTGTCCGGTCAATACAACGGACCAGCCGGCAGGATGACGGTTTTTGTGAACACCGTCCGGAAAATGTCGGAAAATTTAAACACCAATGCCGGCGCTTATGTTATCGGGCCTTTCACCCTTGCCGGCGAATTGAATGGTGTGAATGATTTGTTGATGAATACAATTGAAGACCCTGATTTTACCACAGACCTGGTTGATTTCTCTACAAAGGTAATTATGGATTACACAACTGAACTTTTTGAGGCCGGCGCTGATACTGTCTGTGTGCTGGAGCCCACAGCCATGATGCTGTCACCGGAATTGTATGAGGAATATTCCCTGAAACCTTTCAAAGAGATTTTGAAGGCGGTGAATTATCAGCCGCTAATTTTACATATTTGCGGCGACACAACTCACCTGGCAGAAAAAATGGCGCAATCCGGAGCCGCCGGTCTGAGTCTTGATTCGGTGGTAGACCTCAAGCAAATAATCCAAAAAATCCCGCCGGAAATGGAACTGATCGGCAATCTTGACCCGGTGGATGTCTTTCTGAATGGTGATAACGAAAAAGTTGCCGAAGCCACCCAATGTCTCAAAGACAAAATGCAGGAGTATCCAAATTTTGTGCTGAGTACAGGCTGCGATCTTCCTCTTGAAACACCCCTGGAAAATGTGCATACTTTCATGAAATCCGCCCGGAAAACCTGAAATCCCATAGATTCTTAAAACTCCGGTGATTTTTGCTCCCTGCGTAGTCTGTTTTCTTCCGTAAACGGATTGTTACAGGAAAACACGGATTTGCTTTTTTTCTCGCGGATCATATAAATGTACACGGATAACTCGACCCCTTTCAAATGGTCTCCAGACCTTGGAAATGGTGTTCATGGGGAAAATCCGACGTCCATATTCCAAAATTATATTGGGAATCCAGAGACAAATCTCTGTTTCCCCTTCAGGGAAAGTCTTACCTTCGGACTCCTGTCATAGGGCTTCATTTCATTACGCCCTATGTTAGGCTATGTTTCCCCGTTGGGGAAAGTCCGGAAATTCTACCCATCCAAATTCCATGATGCCATATTATTATAAAAGGCGATCTCAGAATAACACCATACTTCACCTGTCCGGCGTAATGTAATGAAGACGGAGTATGGTGAACAAAAGACACCATAAACAAACCAGTCCGCTTCAGCGGACTTCCCAACCTTATGTCATACCTGCTACTGACCTATCACAGAGAAAACCCACGGAGTTGCTGCCGTTGGAGATTGTTGTTTTTGTTTCAGCAGCGGAATTGTAGCACAATCATCCTGCTTGCGTAATGACGGACCGTGATACAAATTGACATTAAACGAGCAGGATGCTCCTTCTACAAATATCTAACAAACAAAAAAAAAGGGCTGATTCTACACCAACCCTTCTCTTTATTTGTATTTCAAAATTTATTTTTCGATAACCCTGAAAACCTTTTCTCCTTTTTTGGCCATGCGATAGCGCTCGCGGGCGATTTTTTCGATGTATTCAAGATCATTTTCCAGGTCCTCTTTCTGAACAATCAGAGAATCTTTCCGGCCTTGAAGGTTCCGAATGGACTGCTCGACCTCGCTTTTGTTTTTATTCAGCGCGTAGATCTGGTAGAGTCCATAATCACCGATGACAAAAATCAGGATAAAGAGTGTTGTCCAGAACAATATCAGGAAAACACGGAGAAGATACCGAATGGAATTTTCTTTTCTTCCTTTTTCAGTTGCTACCATAAAAATGAATTATTTTAATACTTTTTTACCTTGATACTGTCCCACTTCGTCCAATTCTTCTTCAATTCTAAGCAGCTGATTGTATTTTGCAATACGGTCGGAACGACAGGCGGAACCGGTTTTGATCTGGCCGGTATTCATCGCAACGACAAGATCTGCAATAATTGAATCTTCAGTTTCACCGGAACGATGGGAAACAACAGCCCGCATTCCATTTTTGTGGGCCAGTTCAATAGCGTCCAGTGTTTCGGTCAATGTACCGATCTGGTTCACTTTGATCAGGATCGCGTTGCAGGCTTTTTCATCAATGGCTTTCTGCAGTCTTTTGACATTGGTTACAAGCAGGTCGTCACCGACTATCTGAACTTTATCACCGATTTTTTCTGTCATGAGTTTCCAGCCGTCCCAGTCATCTTCAGCCAGGCCGTCTTCGATGGAAGCGATGGGATATTTTTCACAAAGATCAGCATAGTAGTCAACCATTTCAGCAGAGGTCAGTTCTCTGTTTTCTGATTTTAGTTCATATTTGCCAGTCTCTTTATTATAGAATTCTGAAGAGGCCGGGTCCAAAGCGATAAACAGGTCTTCACCCATTTTATAAGGAGTTTTGCTGGCAGCTTCTATGATTACTTTGATGGCGTCTTCGTTTGATTTCAGGTTCGGTGCAAAACCGCCTTCGTCTCCCACTGAAACGCTCATGCCTTTTTCTTTCAAAACGGCTTTGAGATTGTGGAAAACTTCAACGCCCATACGCAGGCCTTCGGAAAAGGATTTTGCGCCCGCCGGAAAGATCATGAATTCCTGCAGATCAACATTGTTGTCAGCGTGGGAACCACCATTCAGAATGTTCATCATTGGCACCGGCAGTGTTTTGGCATTTACGCCGCCAATATATCTGTAAAGTGGCAGGCCCATGAAATTTGCAGCAGCTTTGGCAACAGCCAGGGATACACCCAATGTCGCGTTTGCGCCGAGTTTGGATTTATTGTCTGTTCCGTCTAATTCAATAAGAATTTTGTCGATCAGGGGTTGATCCAGCACATCATACCCAACCAGTTCCGGTGCGATCGCGTCATTTACATTCTGAACCGCTTTCAGTACGCCTTTGCCCATAAAACGGTCTTTGTCGCCGTCTCTTAATTCAACAGCTTCATGTTCACCGGTGGATGCGCCTGATGGCACCATGGCTCTTCCCCAGGCGCCGGATTCGGTAAAAACTTCGACTTCAACAGTAGGATTACCGCGGGAGTCAAGTACTTCTCTTGCTAATACATCAACTATTATACTCAAAATAGCCTCCTTTTATTTGTTAAAAATTACTAATTTGTTCAAACACAAATTTATTAAGACAATAGTGGTTTGTCAATTGATTGTGTATTTTTTGATTAAGTTCATATTATCTTCAAATAACCCTTAATTTACACAAATTCAATGATTATATCATTAATTTTTCAATTTATTCAATAATAGGTTGATAGTATCAGATTTTTCTATAAATTATTTCTTCAAAAAACAGGATCAATTCAAAAGGTAAAATTATGGTTAAAAACAGCAAACTTTTATTAATTCTATTATTGGTCAATTTCAATTCTTTTCTCTATGCACAGACAGTGATGTTTTGGCCTCAGGGAGATGTGATTGAAGGCATTTCTGGCGGGGGATTTATCGGAACAACAGAGTCTTCAATCACAAATGTAACCGCGGGTAATCCGGCGGCTATTTCCGGGCGGCAGGGATTCAATATAGGAATATCCTACCAGCATGATACTAAAATTAAAAAGGCCATCCTTGACAAGGCTGACCTTTATCGTGCTAATTATTATCCCCAGGCAGCGGGAATCATTTTTGATTACCGGAATTTCACCTTCGGACTTGGTTTTGATCAAAGTTATAACCTAACCAGAGATTACGGAAAAATCACAGCAGCTATAGTCTCTGACAGTGAGCAGGGATATATTGAGTCCGATCCTTTTGATGCCAGGACAACAGAAACTCTTTTAAAGAATTCCTTTATTACTTCTTATAGCCTGGAACAGTTTTTATCAGAAAACCACCAGTTCAGTATTGGTGTTTCTTTTAATCACTTTCGATATTATTATGCCAATCTTGCAGATCCCGAAGTGGTTGATAATATTGGGGTTAATATTCAGGAAAATCAATTGTCTGCTGGGATTGATTACAAGTATACAATAAAAAATAATCAATCAATAAATATTGGTTTGGCTTATGAGCCGGAACTTAATTTTTTTGAAAAGGAAGAAGGTAATTATCCACAGAACTTTTATAAAATTAATATTCCTCAAATTGTAAATGCAGGTCTATCTATTAACTTTCAAAATAATTTCCAAATCAGAAGCAATGTCGCTTTTCTTTTTTGGGAAACTCTTGATGAAAATGTCTACGATATAAAAAATCAGGTTAAAACAAGCTTTACTATTGAAAAACAATTCTCACCTTCTTTTTCCCTTGCTGCGGGCAATTATTTTACTGATAGAACATTTTTAGATGAAAAGGTATATGAGGATATAGATATTAATTTTTTCGCGCATTATATATTCTTCGGCAGCACCTTAAATTATAAAAATTATAATTTCGATTTCGTTATTGCTGACAGTCATCTGTTGTCCGATGAGAACAGAAAACATACAATTTTTAAAATCGGCTTAGGCTATCATTGGTACCATAACTGAAAAAAGGTTGCCTGTCAGACAGACAACCTTTTCGAGGTTCAGATATTTGTACAAAATAAAATCCCGCCAGAAGCGGGACATCTATGTTTAGCCAATGATTGTGAGTGCAGTAGGAATCGAACCTACGACCCACGCCTTAAAAGGGCGTTGCTCTACCAATTGAGCTATGCACTCATCTACTTGATCGTCTTCATCATTTTGAAAGCAGGCTATTTTATTAAATTTCTAATTTTAATGCAAGAAAAAATTTTACTTACTTAGTTTTTCTCTTTTTGAATCCATTTATTTAATTGTTTTATCAGGCATTTAGATTATCAATTTTCAAATATTCCTTAATTTTAGTTAATAAAATATTTATTTTATACGGAATATTAATCAGTGAAAGAAAGGGATTTAAAATGGTAAAACGTCTAACGACACCCTGGCGCAAACTCTCAATTGCTATTTATGGCGCACCCAGCGAAGGCAAAGTTTACGGCACTTATGAAGTCGATGTAACCGATATGATGAAATATATAAATCAAAAGCGGGATGAGGGAATCCGGATTACAGTCACGCATTTTATTGTCAAAGCCGTTGGGCAGGCCCTCTATCAGTATGCCCCGGAAGTCAATTGTTATGTGCGACGGGGAAAGATCGTTTATCGTGATCACGCCAATGTCTTTATGAGCATATTGAAAAAAGGGGGAAGCGGGCAGACCGGAATGATCATTCCCGAAGTGGAAAACAAAACCGTTACGGAAATTTCAGAGTATGTTCGCCACCGTATTCAAGCCAAGCGGGAAGGCGAGGAAAAAGGTCTTTATTCGATGACCAAAATTATGGCGCGTGTGCCATGGCCCTTTCGCAAACTGGTGCTTAAACTGTTTACCTGGTGGATCTTTGATATGGAATTCCCTGTGCCGGGTATGAAAAAGCAGCAATCCCCCTTTGGTAGTATCATGCTGACCAATATTGGCACCCTGGGATTGAAAACCGGTATGGTGGCCCTTTTCCCAATCGGCAAACTTCCCGGAGTCATCGCGATGGGAAAAATCGAAGAAAAACCTGTGGTTGTTAATGGCGAGATAGTGATTCGCTCCATACTGCCCTTAACAGGGACTTTTGATCACCGCATGGTGGATGGCGCGCAAATCGGAAAATTAGGCCGGGGGATTCAAAAGGTGCTGCGCAATCCGGAAAATCTCGACCAGAAAGAGGCTGAATGAAAAAAATAGTTTTATTACTGTTCATTGCGGCAGGTCTTTTCGCTGCTGAAATTCCGGTGAACATCAATGACGATGTCTATGATTTTCTGCAACGGATGGAAAATAAGAATGTGATCAATCTGAACGCCGCTGTTTTTCCTTACACCCGAAACAAGGTGGCAATCTTATTGGAGGAAATTGATCATTCCCGGTCATTGCTGTCTAAATCAGAGAGTGAGATTCTCGATGAGCATTTAGCGGATTACCGAATGGAATTGCGATCACATGGTCATGCCAGTCTGGAAAAGCAAGATAACGGATTGTTGGCGCCGGTTTTTTCTGAAGATGGCACCGCCCGGATCGCTTCCAATGTTTTTAGCCGCAGGAATGAAACCGAAGCCGCCCATTTGCTAACTTTCGAACAGGGAGATGTTTTTCTCTGGGGAGATGTTGGCTTGCGGATTGAACAGCAATGGAAAAATTCCCATTCCCGGTTATTGCTTTCCGACCGCTATGTATTACAAGGCGGATTGAGTAAAAATCTCTTTTTTCACGCGAATTTTTTCCGGTATCAGCGGGAAAACAATCCGGACTTCAATGAACTGACAAAAGAGGAAATCGGCAACTGGTCCATGCAACAGCCGGGAGGCAGTTTTACCTTTGATAATGTATACTCTTCACTGGTCTATCATAAGGACAATCTCTATATTGGCCTCTATCACCAGCCGCTGCGCTGGGGAACCAGCGGGCGCAACAGCCTGATTTTATCGGCTTATGCCTCACCCTTTTCCTACCTTGGATTTGATTATCAATACAAAGCCCTGCAATTTTCCTTTTTTCACGGAGCGCTGCTCAATGACAGCACAAAGATCAAAAAGGCTGATTTTGCCACCCGTAACCGTGAAAAGTACATTGCCGGCCACCGGATCGATCTGGCTTTATTCGGCGGCGCCGCAAGAATCGGTCTGAGTGAGATGATCATTTACGGCGATCGAAATATCGAACCGGGATATTTGATACCGGTGAATTTTTTCTGGTCAATCGAACATTCCCTGATGGACCGTGATAATTCTCTGCTGGCCCTGGATTTTCAGACCAATATTATTCCCGGTGGAACAATTTACGGAACCATTTTTCTCGATGAGTTGCGGTTCGGCGAGCTCTTTGATCAATGGTGGGCCAATAAACACGGCCTGCAACTGGGCATTCGGTACTCTCACCATATCTTTGGCAAGCCGACGAACTGGACAGCGGAAGCTTCATTTATTCGGCCCTGGACTTATTCTCATAGGTTTTTCATAAACAATTACACCAATAATGGTATTTCTCTGGGGTTTCCCTATGCCGGAAACTCCCAATTGTATGAAATTACCAATCGGACGTTTATTAACCGCCGCACAAAACTCTCCCTGGTTTACACCTTTCTGAAACATGGATATGATGAAAATGATCAATATTACGGCGGTGATCCCACCATAAGCTACGAACAGCGCAATGAAATCTATGACAATGCCACAAAATGGCTGATGGGCGACGTTCGCACCACGGAATTAATCACAATGAATATGCGGTATGAGATTTACAATGACGCCTATCTGAAACTGGAACTGACCAAGCATCTGAGCGACGAACAAAACTTATTTATCAATACCGCTATTAACCTGGATTTTTAATGTTATTCCTGATTGTCGCACTTGGATATTACCTGATATTTTTCGTAATGGTTTACGGCCTGGCGCGTACATCTAAAACTTCCCCGGCGGAAAATCGCCAAAGCGCTTCCATCATTATATGCGCCCGCAATGAGGCAGACCGGATCAGGCCACTGCTGGAGAGCCTTGCCAGAATCAATTATCCCGACAATCAATATGAAATTCTGTTGGTCAACGATGATTCCACTGATAATACCGGCGCATTGATGCGGGCCTTTTGCGATCAAAAAGATAACCGTCATTATCTTTTTCACAAAAAAACCGGGCAAAGTTATAAAGGTAAAAAAGGCGCCCTGGATTTTGGTATTCAGCATGCGAAGTACGATATAATCCTGGCCACTGACGCCGACTGTATTGTCCCGGCTAACTGGCTGCGATCCATGCTGGGTTATTTTGATGACAATACCGGCCTGGTGCAGGGCTATTCTCCGGTAACAAAGCGGCAGGATTTTCTATCGGTTTACCAACAATTTGATACCCTGGCGGAAGGTGTCACAGCCGCCGCTTCCATGTACTTTAATAATCCCACTCATGCCAATGCCCGTAATTTTGCCTTTCGCAAATCGGTTTACCATGAAGTAGGCGGGTTCAGACGGATCAGTCATGTGGATACCGGTGATGATTTTTACCTCGCGAAACTGATCAAAGCAGAAACGGAATATGACTTTTGCTACAATCCCGAAGCATCGGCTTTTGTGTTTACTGAAGAAGTGTCAGAACTGAAAACCTATTGGCATCAGCAACTGCGCCGCAATTCCAAAGGCTTTGACCTGGGATGGGAATTTTTACTAACCGGCGGTTGGTTGCTGCTATTTCATCTGCTATTGATCAGCCTTTTGATGACCGGACAATGGTCATTATTCGTCCTGCTGCTGGGAGGAAAATTTATTGCGGAATTTATCCCGGTAGTGATTGGAGCGGTTAAATTCAAAGAATTCCGGGTACTCCCCTTTTTTCCGGTTCTTTGGTTGCTCTATCCGTTGTTTTATTTTTCTTCTCAAATATTGGGTAGTTTCAAATTCTATCGCTGGAAATAAAATTTTTAATATTTGGAAAATGGTAAAAGCGAAATTTTATCCTGTTTATTTTAATCACTAAGAATTAGATTTCCGATATGAGTGAAAATTTTAAAAAGATCACTTTTGTGCTGCCCGGAATGATCACGGTTCCTATGGGCGGTGTAAAAATTGTCAACCGGCTGGCCGCCTTAATCGCCCGGCAACCATACAGAGTCACCCTGGTGTATCCCGTTGTTCTGGAACTGAGCCTGGTGCATAGAGTGAAAGCCCTGATCAAATCCCGCCTGGACAAAAAACATAAGGTTCCCGGCGACCTTTATTATCAACCGGCTCCCGAAGTAGACGCGCTTGTGGTTCGTGAAGTGTCGGAAAAATATATTCCTGAAGCCGATGCCATTGTCGCCATTGGCTGGCAAACCGCCAATGCCGTCAACCAGCTTTCTGAGGATAAGGGTGAAAAATTCTACTTTTTGCAAAGCTATGAAGCTTATTTTTCTAATTCCAACAAGGTACTGGAAACCTATAATCTGAAATTACAGAAGATCGCATTGTCAAAATGGATTCTCGATGAAATGATCAAACTGGGACAAAATTCCCTCGGACCCATTGGTAATAGCATTAATCCCGACGAATTCTACCCGGATGAGGCCATTGAAAAATCCAATGATCTTCTCATGCTCTATCATCCCGCGAAAATTAAAAATGCCAAATTTGGCCTGGCTGTGCTGGAGAAACTTAAAAAACAGCATCCCGGGCTGAAGGCGACGATTTTTTCCGCCCGCGCGCCAATCCATAAGATTCCGCCATGGGTCCATCAGGTCATTCGCCCTGATATTGAAGAACTCCGCAACCTCTACAATCAGTCCAAAATTTTTCTGAGCACCAGCAAATGGGAAGGCTGGGGACTGCCGCCCATGGAGGCCATGGCTTGTGGCTGCGCTGTTGTGGCGGTGAAAAACAAAGGTGTGCAGGAATTCATGAAAAATAATATAAATGGCTTTTTAATTTCTAACAGGGATAAACAGAGCGCCATCGAAAAAATTAATAAACTACTTAAAAATGCAGACCTGAGAGAAAAATTTGTTGATGAAGGGTACAAAACCGTAATGAATTATTCCGAAACAGAAGTGGTCTCAAAATTTTTGCAATGTATCAATCACAAAGGATAAAATGTTTCCAAGAGTTAGTGTCATTATACCCGCTTACAATGTTGAAAATACCATTGAAAATTTGCTGAATTCACTATTCAACCAGAGTTTCTCAAGAGAGAAAACCGAGATAATCGTGGTTGATGATTGTTCCACGGACAATACCCTGGATATTCTTACCAATCTGAAACATGAGCATAATTTCAGTGTATTCTCACACGAAACCAACAAGGGATTGGCGGCCGCCAGAAATACCGGCATAAAAAATTGTTCCGGGAAAATTTTAATTTTTATTGATTCCGATATGGTGGTTGGCGATCACTACATTGAAAATCATGTTAATTTTCACAACAATCGCCAGGTGGCCGGTGTTGTGGGTGGAATCATTCCCAATGAAAATCTGAAATACGACAAATATCAGCGTTATCTTTATGAAACAAAACGCGGCGCCAAAAAACATACTCCCAAATCATCCCTGCCTTACTATGTCTTCTTATTTAATAATTCCTCCCTTAAGCGGGAGGTTATTGAAGACTGCGGCATGTTTGATGAAAATATTAAAGTTTATGGCGGGGAGGATACGGAATTCGCTTATCGTATTCATCAAAAATATCCCGTTGGATTGTTTTGTTCCTATTCACTAAATGCTGTTCATGACCACTATCGCAGTCTGGACAGCGCGCTGAATAATCTGCATGAATTCGCAAGAATCAATATTCCATATCTGGTGAATAAGCATCCCGGGATGTCACGGCTCTACAAATTAAAATATATTGATAAAACCTTTGATAACAGCACCGCTTTCCACCGGATTTTGGGCGGAATTGTACGGCTAAAAACTTTTTATGGCATTAACAAACTTTTTTATCGAATTTCACCCTATCCGGTTTCCAATTTTTTTCTTAAGGCGGTAATGGGCCACAAACTTTTCTCCGGCGCTAAAAAGGGCCTGCGGGAATGAACCTGATACTCTTTGAAAAGGAAGAAATCGGCACAACCATTCCCGGCTATGATCCCCGGGCCAAACATTTACGGCGCACCTTACGGTTTCGGGAAGGTGATCAGTTCCGGGCCGGCATTGTCAATGGCGACATTGGTGCAGCAACAATTATTACCCTGAACAAGTCAGAGTTGGTTATTGATTTCCGGGCGACCCGTAAAAAACCTACTCCATATCCGGTAATTTTGACAGTTGGACTGACCCGTCCGCAAATCGCCAAACATATCATGCGGGAAAGCGCCTCCATGGGAATTGAACAACTTTGGTTCTATCCCACTGAATTAGGGGAAAAATCCTATCTGGACAGTGATTTCTGGCAGGAAAAAAATTACCGGACACAATTGATCAAGGGCGCCGGACAGGGCGTCACATCAAATCTGCCAAAGATTAAGATTTTGTCCTCAATAAATAAGATATTCGCGGATATACCGAAAGATTATGACCGGATTTGCCTGGATAATGTCCGAGCGGAAAATTTCCTTTCCGGTTATCATATTTCAAAACAAAGGGTTGCTCTGTTACTGGGCTCCGAAAGGGGATTCACTGAAAATGAACGGAATAGGATTGAAGCCGGGGGGTTTTCCCTGGTTCAGATGGGAGAGCGCATTTTGCGGACCGATACCGCCTGCATCGCCGGTCTTACACTGGTCTTGTCAAAACTGGGAAAAATGTAAATCGCCGTGGAGGTTTATTCTGTTCAATTACACCGGCAATTTTGACTGCCATAAACTAATAAAAGCTTCATTTTATAGATTGTTAATCAGCCATTTAGATAGTAAATTTGCCGGAATAATTTAAAATTATAAAATGGAGATAATATGCAAATCGGAATCGTCGGCTTACCCTATTCAGGGAAAAGTACAATTTTTTCCACTTTAACCAACCATAAATCTGAGGACTTTGCCACTAAGAATAAAACGGAAAAAGGAATGGTAAAAGTACCTGATCCGCGCCTTGATGCTTTGGCGGATATCTTTCAACCCAACAAAAAAACAGAAACCACAATTGAATATATCAAAGTGCCCGGCCTGGAAGCGGAAGAAGCCGCCAGCGGAAGTCTACCGCCCCAATTCATCGGCAACCTGAAAAACGTTGACGCCATGCTGCTAATGGTAAGAAATTTTGATAACGAGATGTATCCCCACCCTTTTGAAAGAATTGATCCCGCCGAAGATATCGAGTTTGTCAATTCTGAATTTTTGCTTTCTGACCTGGCGATCGTGGAAACCCGGATTGAAAAGCTGGAAAAATCCATTATGAAAATGAATAAGCCGGAAGAAAAAAAAGAACTGGAACTGCTGAATAAATGTAAAACTCATTTGGAATCTGAACAGCCTTTACGGTTAATGGAATTCTATCCGGAAGAAGAGAAACAACTGCGCGGATTTCAATTTCTGAGTTTGAAACCCATTGTCTATGTTATCAATATCAATGAAAATGATATACCCAACAAAGAAGCCATTATCCAAAAATATGAAACCCTGTTAACCCCGAAAACCGCCCTGACTGCCCTTTGCGCGGAAATTGAAAAAGAAATTTCCGAATTGGAAGCCGAAGAGCAGGAAATGTTCATGGAAGAATTAGGCATCATAGAACCGGCCCTTAATAATGTCATTCGTAAATCCTATGAATTGCTGGGACTGATCTCGTTTTTTACTGTTGGTGAAGATGAATGTCGTTCCTGGACCGTGAAAGAAGGCGCCAAAGCCCCGGAAGCCGGCGGCCAGATTCACAGTGATATTGAGCGGGGATTTATTCGCGCCACAGTTGTGCCCTATGAAGAATTTATGCAGCATAAATCTCTGAAAGCCTGTAAAGATGCCGGCGTGCTTGGACTTGAAGGCAAAGAATATATGGTCAAAGACGGTGATATTATGGAGTTCCGCTTCAACGTCTAGATTACCAAATAAACCAATATAAAAACAGGCAATCACAGATTTGCCTGTTTTTATTGATTAATAAAATGACTTTTCTAATCATCAGAATTAACTTCACCCGGACAATCGGTTCACAATCAGACCTTGTCCAGGTTTAAATCTCCATAAATTTTAATCACATTACCGTCTCTTTCTACATTCAGTTCCCTGTCGGGAAATTCCTGCGGCAACATTTCTTTCAGTTTTTTCATCGCGATCTCATCTACTTTTTCCTGAATTTCTTCGGAAACTTTTTCCAGTGTTACCATCTTGACCTTCAATACATAGCCGCGGCCAAGCTCCGATCCTAAACCCAGTGTAAAATTTGCCGTCACATCAAAAAGGCCATCCATGGATTTACTTGAGGTTTCACCGCGTTCCGGGCGCACCGGATGCAGGCTGTATTTATTGCCAAATTTATCCTCTAATGTATCGTCAATGTGATCCAGAATATTGCGCAGTTTCTTTTCCCATTTTTCCAATCTGTTCGCCATTGTTTTTATTCCTTTCTTTTCGATTTTACTATTACTGTATAAACTTATCAGTTGATACCGAAAAATTCCAAAAGAATTATTTCCGTGAACGTAAAGCAGAGTATTTATCCAAAACAAACCAACCCCATCAAACCCCCTGTACAGATTTAAAACAATGTCTAATTTCCAACAATGCGGAATTGATTTGATGAAAACTCAATAATCCTATTAAATTTCATCAAATCTTAATAAACACTTACAATTTTTTACGGTATAAACAGTAGAAATCCCCTGCATTGTCAAAGGTGTTAAAAATTTACACACAACAACAGATTCAATAGCAACAAAAGACAAATATTTGTTTTTAATATATTTATTTTAAGTGGCACAGTAATTGGCATAGAATTAAGCGAA
>CAYYMT010000033.1:0-8565 GCA_964472715.1 uncultured bacterium
AGGCTACAGGAAACAGATTATCCTTGCTGCCATTCCCTACGCTGATCAAAGCGACGCTTCCCGGTGTTATCAGACGGTGAGGATTTTCAATTTCATGATATTCTTTTGAAATCATTTTTTCTCCTTTTATAATAATTGTGCTTACCAATTACAAAATAAGAGCCGATGGCGCAGACACGCAAATTTTATTTATTTTGAGCTCTCTGATTTATTTTTTTTATACTGGTATTTTTTAAAAGAATGTTTAACATTATAACCGAAATTAACTTGTTGCCCAAAATAATCAAGTTTTTCCTTTGACTTTAAAAATATTTTTGCTATTTATTAAGGTTTAAATATAGAATAGGCATGAATCAAAATGTTGTGATATTACTTGCAGAAGACAATCCCGGACATGCGAAACTAACCAGGAAACACTTAAAACGCGCCGGATTGAAAAACACTATTATTCACTTTAGTAATGGCGAAGAACTGCTCAACTTTCTTGATAAAAATGGTAAATACCAGAGTTCCCTGGAAACCGGACAGAGCTATTTTATTATAATGGATTTAAAAATGCCCATAATCGACGGGTTCAGGGCCCTTGAAGTATTGAAAAGCAATGACACTTATGCCGTCATTCCGGTAGTAATATATTCGACCAGTGATGACCCGCGTGAAATTTACAAATGTTATCAGAAAGGCTGCAACGGATATGTCGTCAAACCGGTACTATCCAAAGATTTTGCCGATTTTATAAAAAATTTAGTCAGTTATTTGAAAATTATTCAAATCCCTGTAATCAACAAAACCATGGAATAACAAAATGCTTACTTTACAAGAAAAATCCGCCTATAAAATCCTTATTGTTGAAGATGACTTCGGCCTCAACAAACTGATCAAACGAAAACTGGAGCGCCAGGGCTTAACCTGCCTGCAGGCACATACCGGCCGGGAAGCCATCGAACACTTAATAAACAGTGATGAAAAATACCTGGTATTAATGGATTATCTGCTCACTGACATGAATTCCATTGAAATGATCCTAAGCCTGAAAGACAATGGCATGGAATACCCTTTTATTGCAATGACCGGACGAGGCAGCGAAGATATTGCCGTTGAATTGATGAAATTGGGAGCCCGGGATTATCTTATTAAAAATGAGGAATTTCTGAATGTTTTACCCAATGTTGTAAAAAAAGTGCTGGGAAATATTATCAAAGATGAAAAATTACATGCTGCCGAGGAAAAAATACATTTTCTGGGATCCATCACCCAGCAAACCACCGACGCCATTTTTGCCACCGACCTGGAATTCAACATTACTTACACCAACCGGGCCGCCAGTCAATTATACAAATATACCCAGGATGAATTTTTAGAGATGAATATTCAGGAAATCATTCCCGGCGAATTTCTTGTCCAAAACCGGTATGAAATGATTAAAAGTACCCGGTCGGAAGGTTACTGGGAACATGAAGAGGAACATCAGAAAAAAAATAAAATAGAATTTTTTGCCAATATCAAGGTCTCTCCTCTTTTTAGCGATGATCTTTTAATCGCTTTTATATTTATCATTCGCGATGTCACGGAACGGAAAGAACGCGAACAGGAGCGGGAAAATTTAATCCGGGAATTAAGCGCTGCATTGAACCGTATCAAAACCCTGGAAGGCCTGATTCCAATCTGTGCCAGTTGCAAAAAAATCCGTTCAGATGAAGGATATTGGGAGGATGTGGAGGTTTATATTCGCAATCACTCCAAAGCTGATTTCACCCATGGCTTATGTCCCGACTGCACAAAGGAAATGTATCCGGACATCTATCAAAAATTAAAGGAAAAAGGAAAGCTGTAATAATCTGCAGATCATAAATCAGCAAACGCCATTCAATTCAAATTATTTAACAAAATTTATTTTTTCCATTGAATTTGTAACATATAATTTTCATAATTGTAATGCAAACATTTTAATCTTTTGATTTTTTATTGAAATGCTTAATTTTCAGGTTAAAATAATTTTAACACTATGAATATATTTGAAAGGAGCACAAAATGCCTGTTGTAAATTACAAACAATACAAAAGAATGTTAGACAGAGCTCAGGAAAATAATTTTGCCTATCCGGCAGTCAACGTCGCCAATATGGAAGGCGCCAACGCGGTGATCGAAGGATTCGCCAAAGCCAACAGTGACGGTATCGTAGAGATATCTCCCGGCGGCGGAAAACACGCATCCGGCCAGTTGAAAGATGAAGTGCTGGGCACGATCTCAATCGCTGAACATGTTCACAAAATCGCGGCCAAATACGATGTGAATATCGCCTTGCATACTGATCATTGCCCACCGGAAAAAGTTGATTCTTTTCTGATGCCCCTGATTGAAGAAACCAAAAAACGTCGCGCTGAAGGCAAGCCAAATTTATTCAGCAGTCACATGTTTGACGGATGTGAACTCTCCCTGGAAGAAAACATGGATAAAGCCGAAGAAATTTTGAAAATCTGCGCTGAAAATGAAATTATTCTTGAAATCGAAGCCGGTGTTGTCGGTGGTGAAGAAGATGGTGTTAACAGAGAAAATGTTGATACATCCAAACTCTACACAACTCCCCAGGATATGGTTTATGTTCATGAAAGACTGAGTAAAATCGAAGGTGCGAAAATCATGTTCGCCGCAACTTTTGGTAATGTTCACGGCGTTTACAAGCCCGGCAATGTCGTCCTGAAACCTTCAATTTTGAAAGAGGGCCAGCAGGCGGTCATGGACAAATATGGCAAAGATGCCAGATTTTGGTTGGTATTTCACGGCGGATCAGGTTCCAGCCTGGAAGAAATCCACGAAACCCTGGAATATGGCGTTATCAAAATGAATATTGATACTGATACACAATATGCTTTTACCCGTCCCATTGTTGACCATTTTTTCAAAAACTATGACGGTATTTTGAAAGTTGACGGCGAAGTCGGTGTGAAAAAAGTTTATGACCCGCGTAAATACCTGGCCAAAGGACAGGCCGGAATGGCGGACAGAGTTGTCGAAGCCTGCAAAACACTGAAATGTGCCGGTCAGTCGGTTAAATTGTAAAAAGCAGGATAAATTAGTTATTAAACTCACCTCTTGTTATATTTAGGGGTGAGTTTTTTATTATAACCAAGAGATACAATGTACTTATATCAAAAGAAGAAACGCTATTTTGCCCAGGTGACCGGTGGACTGGAAGACCTGGCCATTCAGGAAGTCAAAGAATTAGGCGGATACGGTTGCGAAACAGCTTATCGCGGTATTTATTTTTCCTGCGAAATGAAAAATTTATACAAAATTGTTTACCGGTCACGGATATTAACCCGGGTACTGGCGCCATTGGTGCAATTCCGGGCCCTGGATGACAAACAGTTATATGGCAATGCTAAAAGCATAAAATGGAATGATATTTTTTCATTGCAAAAAAGTTTTAAAATTTATGCCAACACCTCCCATAGTAAACTCCGCCATTCAACCTATGCCGCGCAGGTTTTAAAAGACGCAATTGCGGACCAGTTTCGTGAAAAGACCGGCCAGCGTCCCAGTGTGGACAAAGATAATCCCGATGTGGTTATTAATCTCTATATTCACAGTGATAAAGCCACCATCAGCCTTGACCTTTCCGGAGAATCGCTGCATAAGCGCAAATACCGGAAAACCAGCACAAAAGCTCCTATGCAGGAGACTTTGGCAGCAGCCATTATTCGCGCCTCACAATGGCAGGGAGAAACACCGCTCTATGATCCCATGTGCGGTTCCGGAACTTTACTCAGCGAAGCGCTAATGCATTATTGCCGTGTACCGGCTGCTTATTTCAAAGATAAATTTGGCTTCTACCACCTTCCTGATTTTGATGAAAAGGACTGGCTCTTTGTGAAACAATTAGCCGATGAAAAAATTCGGGAATTGCCGCAAGGCTTGATTGCCGGCAGTGATAGTGATGCCGAAGCTATTAAAGCCGCCGGCGAAAACCTTTCCACTTTTGAAGAAGGCGTCAAAGTCGGATTAAAAATCAGTTCCTTTGAAAATCTACCCGTTATGAATAATTATACCATCATTACCAATCCGCCCTATGGTGTTCGAATGGGAAGGGAAAAAGAACTTCAGGAACTCTATACAAAATTTGGGGATTTCCTGAAAAATTCCTGTAAAAACAGTACGGCTTATGTTTATTGCGGCAACCGAGAACTTATCAAATACATCGGGCTGAGAACTTCTTTCAAAATGCCCATGAAAAATGGTGATCTGGACGGACGTCTGATCAAATTAGACATATATTAGGAGTAATTTTTATGATCGATCTGGCTCTGCATGAAAAATTTGTTTTGCTAACCATCAATGACGAAAAAGGCACTATTGCCTATGGTTATTCCAAAAGTTATGGATTTGCCGGTATTTTACTAATGGAATTGTTTAATAAGAATCTGATTGAGATTAAGGACAAAAAAATCTCATTCACGGACAAGACCACAAATTCTTCAATTTTAAATGATGCTCTAAAAATTTTGAAAGAGCGAAAAAAACCGCCTAAAATCAACCATGCAATCCATTTATTAAGCCAAAAGATGGCTAAACATTTTGACCGGGTTATTGAAGGATTAGTTGAAAAAGGTATTTTAAAAATAGCGGATAAAAAAGTTCTCTGGCTATTTAATGTGAAGCATTATCCCACCCAAAATCCGGAACCGGAAAACCTGGTCAAGAGCAAGATCAAGAGTATTGTTCTCTATGGCGACCACCCGGACACGGAAAGTCTTTGTTTGATCAGTCTGGCCCATATCCTGGACCTTTATAATGAAATTTTTACTAAAGAAGAAAAAAAGAAAGCCAAAAAGAAAATCAAGGAAATCGTCAAAGAACAAAAAATCGCCGGAGATATTCAAAATATTATCCAGCAGGAAATTATGATTGCGGTCAGCGCCGGTATTACTGCCGCAACCATTGCCGCAACAAATTAATTATTCCTATGAAAAAGTATATTAATTCTTTAAGTTTAGAACCTAAATTTTAATAAACAGGAGATGCAATGAAAAAACAATTATTATTAATCCTTTTGATTTCAATTATGTTATTTACTTGTGGTCAAAAAGAAGAAAAATTTACATTTGAGCCCGGCACTCAGGCTTATGAATTGGCTGATACTTTAGCAACTAAAATAGAACGCCTTGATCCACAGAAAAATGATGTGTTGGTGAAGACAGACGACATAACTATAACTGTGGGTGAAACACTGGAAGGTATTTTTCAGAATTTTGGCCCCAATGCAAACCAGTTGGCCGGAATGCAGCCGGATGTTGTTAAAAATATCATCATGAGCAATGCCAATGCCCTGGCGGAAAAGAAATTACTGGAAAACAAAGCCAAAGAGATGGGCTACACTGTTGATCCGGTGGAAATCGATTCCGTTATGCAGTTGCAATATGATGCCGCCGGCGGAGAAGAAGCATTTAAACAGCGAATTGCCGAAAACAATATTGAATTGTCAGTCGTCAGAGAATCAATTGAAAGCGGTATGCTGATCAGTGCCCTGCTGGAAGATGAAATCAAAGAAGAAGACTTCGTCATTACAGAAACTGAAATCAGAGCAAAATTTAATCCCGAATCCAGCCGACGGGCGCAACATATTTTGATTGATACGCGACAGGATACAACAGATGAACAAAAAGCCGCTGCCAAAAAAGAAATTGAAGCTGTTCTGGCCAAAGCCAAAATAGGCGAAGATTTTGGAGAACTGGCAAAAGAATACTCCGATTGCCCCAGTTCCGAAAAAGGTGGCGACCTGGGAAAAATAACCCGCGGACAAATGGTTCCCGCTTTTGATGAAGCGGTCTTTGATATGGAAGTGGATGAGATCAGCGATGTTGTCGAAACACAATTCGGTTATCATATCATTAAATTGAATAAAATTGACACTAATAAATATGAAGACCAGCGCGAGCAACTTAAAAAACAAGTTATCGATGATAAGAAAAAAGCCGCTTACGAAAAATATCTGAATGAAATTAAAGAAAAAGTAAATTATGAGGAATTAACCCTGTAATTTATAATTCTTTAAAATATTATTTAAAAGGCTGAAATTATTAATATTTCAGCCTTTTATTATTTAGGAGGAACAGATGACAATATCCCAACCGACTTTTCTTGTTGATCTGAAAAAATGCAATCAAAACATACAAAAAATTCTCGCCCTTGCTGAAAAATACCAATTGGACTTTCGCCCACACTTTAAAACTCATCAATCGTCGGTAATTGGCGAATTATTCAGAGAAGCCGGCATCACCAAAATTACTGTGTCGTCAGTAGATATGGCAGCCTTTTTTATCTCACAGGGATGGCGGGACATTACAATTGCTTTTCCATTGAATATTTTAGAAATGAAGCGCATCAATGATCTTGCACAAAATGCCGGGATCAACCTATTAGCCGACAACATCTCTCACCTTGAAGCGATTCAGTCACATCTACAGCATCAGGCCGGCGTCTTTATCGAAATCGATACCGGCGATCACCGTACCGGGATTCAGGCATCAGACAGGGATAAAATCGCCGGGATGATCCAAAAAATCAATCGTACTAAGACAGCGAATTTCAAAGGATTTCTGACTCACGCCGGCCATACCTATCACGCAAAAGATCATCAGAAAATCGAAAAGATCCACCATCATACTGTGCAATGTATGAATGATCTTAAAGATTTATTCAGCGAACACAATCCCATTATCTCCATCGGTAATACACCTTCCTGCAGTATTGCCGGTAATTTTACCGGTATTGATGAAATACGGCCGGGAAATTTTGTCTATTATGATTTGACGCAATATACCCTGGGCGCCTGCCGCGAGAGTGAAATCGCGGTTGTACTGGCAGCCCCGGTTGTTTCCAAAAATGAACAAAGAAAAGAAATCACAGTTCATGGTGGCGGTGTCCACCTCTCTAAAGAATTCCTGGAATTGAACGGTCAACGGATTTACGGGAAAATTGTGCTCCTCAGAGAAAAAGGCTGGTCTGACTCTCTGGATAATTGCTTCGTTACAAAATTATCACAGGAACACGGCACCATAACGGTCAGTGAAAAATATTATAATCAATTAAATATTGGGGATATGATTGGAATACTGCCTGTACACTCCTGCATGACAGCCAATTCAATGAAAGAGAATACAAAATTTATTATAGCGTGATTTTAAGTCCTTCGTAAGCCAATGAAATTTTCAGATTGCCGGCAGGATAATGGGTTGTGTTATAAACACGTACCTTTTGTAAATTCTCCTGTATTTCCAGATCGGTTTTGTCGGGGTCATGGTGGAACAGTACCAACCTTTTCACGCCGGCGGCATTGGCCAAGTCCACCCCCTTTTCGCCGGTGCAATGGCCGTAGTCTTTTTTCTCCGCAATTTCCTCCGCACTAAACTGGGAGTCAAAGATCAGGACATCACTGTTTTTGCAAAAGGATTTCATCTCCGGCGTGACAGACTCAAAAAAGAGATCGGTCATGTAAATAACTGACTGGTTTCCCTGGCTCAACTTATAGGCATAGGATTTTCCGGGATGATTTTGTAACAAATGGGTAATTTCACAATTATCAATTTTAAAAGTATTGCGGGATAAATGGTAAAAGGACTTTTTGGCTTTCAACAGTTCAAATCCAACAGGAAAAAAGCGGTGATCCTGCTGATATTCCAGACGCAGTTTTAATTTTTCCAAAGGACTGTAAAATTTTAGGTGGGATTTTTTATCATGAGCGGGCTGAAAAAAGGGTAATCCGGAGATATGATCCCAATGTGTATGGGATAAAAAAATATGAAATTCATGATTGTATTTTTCAGGATGTTTTTCAATATATTTTCCCAGAGGTTTCATCCCGCTGCCCATATCCATAATCAGGGTTTTGTCAATAGTATTGATTTCTATGCAGGCAGTATTCCCGCCGATTGAGCCAAAATCCAACGGGGAAAGGCCTTCCAGGAATTCCCGCAATTTATCATTGTCATTGAGACTTTCATGGGATTTTTTTTCTGCCAGAAATATTAGTTTTTCTTTAATTTGCTCGGTTGATATAGGTGTCGGAATAGAACCGCGGACACCCCAAAATTTTATTTCCATAAATTTCTTTGTCAATTGTTAATAAATTACGCTTAATATTAATAGAATATATAAAATAGAAGTTTGATTTGGAACACCTAATGAAAAATATATTTGATTTTATAGATAATTGATTTAGTTTGCGGAAAAAATTATGAGGATCAATTTGATTGAGCAACTCTACCTGGAGATTGATAATTTTCCCAAAAGAATCCGGCGAAAAGAGAAACAAGGGTTTCTGAATTATATCACGGATAAAATGACAAGCTTTGGATATGAGGTCAGTCAGACCAAAGGGCGCTATATTTTTAAATCAGTCAATCTTGAATCGACGAATAATAGTGCGGAAGTTGTTCTCGGCGCTCATTATGATACACCAACGATCCTGCCTTTTTTCTTTGAATACCTATTCAAAATTTTCGGCCATACACGACAATTTTTTATGATTTTCGGTCTGTTATTGCTCTATGCCGGTTTTCAATTCCT
>CAYYMT010000033.1:8575-11801 GCA_964472715.1 uncultured bacterium
GTAGGTTCTGCATTATAACTGTTATTCCCGGTATTCCTGGCCGGTGAATTTCCGGACTACAACCGGCTCTTCGTCACCATAAAATATTTATTCTGGCTCTCCTTTATTACTCTGCTGATCCCGAATCCAAATAACAGGAATGATAATACCAGCGGCGTTGTGACATTACTGGCTGTGGCAGAAAAATTATCCCATCATGAACATTTAAAAAAACGGGTCAAATTTATTTTCTTTGACAATGAGGAACTGGGGCTGCTCGGCTCGTTTATGCAGGCCCGAAAATGGAAAAAGCAGCAGTTTCCGGCGAAAACCAAAAAGTTTATCACAGTGGACTGTGTCGGTCGCGGAGAAGTCCCGGTGATCATCTATCATAAAAAAGATAGGATCGCAAAAAAAATAAATGAAATTTTTGCAGAAAAATCCCAACAGGCCCGATCCATCCGGCTGCCTTTCTACCCGCTTTCTGATAATTACGTTTTGGGGAGTTCCGGCGCTGTCAATATCTCCTGGATGGATAAAACAGTCATTCCCGGTGGTTATTATATCCGGAATATACATTCTCCCAAAGACACTGATATCGATTATAGTAAATTAGAAACCGTTACCGATGTACTGGTGGAATTCATTGAGCAAAGGAAAGACTATGAAGACTAACCCTTTAATAGGCTATTTTTACACCTTCCTGGCCTTCCTGATCTGGGGACTTCTGCCGGTCTACTGGAAACAATTAAGCCATGTTACTGCCCTTGAAATTCTTGTCAACCGAATTCTCTGGACCTTTATTATATTATTTATTTTGGTACTGATCAGATATCGCCGGTATATATTGCAAATCATGAAATCAAATAAGGGGTTTAAATACTTATTTGTTTCCGCAATTTTTCTGGGCACCAACTGGTATCTGTTCATTCACGCCATTAGTATCAATCGCATCCTCGATGCCAGCCTTGGGTATTACATTAATCCGCTAGTGAGTGTATTATTAGGTGTGATCTTTCTCAGGGAGAAACTTCCGAAGCCTCAGATTGTGGCGGTGATACTGGCAATGATCGGTGTGCTCTACCTGACTTTGAATTTCGGACGATTGCCACTCATCTCTCTGACCTTAGCCTTTTCGTTCGGTTCCTATGGTTTGATCCGTAAAAAGATCAATATTAAACCGATTCCGGCGGTCATGATAGAATCATTGCTCCTGTTTCCGCTGTTCCTGATTATTTTTATCCTTTCCATTGATTCATTTAAGGAGGTAATGTTTCTCAATTCAAATCCTTATACGGTTTTGTTACTTGTCGGAGCGGGTGTGGTGACATTGGTTCCGCTGGTGCTTTACGGCCAGGGTGTCACGATGATTCCATTGAAAAGCGTCGGTTTTATTCAATACATCACACCAACCTTTATGCTGCTCATCGGCACTATTATGTATGGGGAACCATTTACCACCGTGCATCTGGTTAGTTTTCTTTTCATCTGGCTGGCACTGGGAATCTATACATGGTCGGTATTTCGAAGGTAATTATCCTTTTAATGATTACCGTAAAATTGTAAATTGATTATCTTTTCCGGATTTTTTATCAAAAGTAAAGGTTGTGTTTGCATGATATTTAAATCCGGTCTCTCCAATCAGGTAATCTGCAAAATCACCGGATTTTTGCTCATACTTCTTAACAGTTTGTTTGATTATTTGGCGATCTTCAAGCATAAAAATTTTATTTAAGATTAACAGCTGCAATGTTTTGATAATTTCTTTTTTGGGTATTTCATACCCTTTTTTCAAAACCCAAACTAATTCAACCAGAACAATATTTGAGATAAAAATTTTCTCTTCATTGCTTTCTTGCACACTAAAAAGTTTAGTCACTAATTTTGATTGTCGTTTATCATCATGGATAAAAAATCTTATTAAAACATTTGTATCAACAGCAATCATTATGGAACCTTTTTTAAAATTTCGCTCGCGATGATATCATCCATTTGTTCTATTGTAAGAGGATGTTCTTTTTTGTATTTGGACAACATTCCACTGAAGCTGCTGATTGATTTTTCGGGAGTATCAATATATACTTTTCCATCTTCATCTATTTTAAAATCAATGACATCAGATCTTTCAATATGAAGATAATCCCTGATCTTTTTGGGAATAGTAATTTGACCTTTTGATGTTAAACTGGACTGCATATTATTTCATTCCTTACATTTATTAAATATTCATACCAAAAGTAAGGATAAAATCAATCTTAATCAATAATAAATTATGCCTTTAACAATCTGGATAATATCACATCTTCAAAATCTCTTCTGCCATCAATTACTGCCAGAATAAAAATAGTATGTTGTTCAACTTTATAAATGATACGCCATTGATTCACAATAATCTCATGATAAATAGTAATATGATATCGCTTAAGTTCGGGAACAATACGTCCCTGTTTGGGTATCTGAGTTAACTTTTCACAGTTATTGCTAATCTCAGAAAAAATATTCAATGCAGCGTCAATGCTATCTTCAGCAATGAAATCAATAATCTCCTCCAAATCACAGGAAGCAACTTTTGTCCATTGAACTGAAAATTTCATTTTTCTAATTTTACCTGAATCCGATTAAATACAACAGATTGTTCTTCATAATTTTCTGATTCAGTATCCTTTTCACCCTGGGCCAGAATTTTAAGCAATTTCAACGAATTATTGAGGTTATCATAACTTTCCGGGTCCATGATAACCGCTTTTGCTTCACCATTCTGAGTAACATAAACCGGACTTTTAGTATCGTTCACCTGAGATAAAATTTCACTGGCATTGGCTTTCACATAGGAAATTGATCGAATATCTTTTTTTAACTGCATAAAATACCTCCAATGACTGAATTTAGTATTTAATTTAGTTAATCACAAAATTTTTGGTTTTTATATTTTACCTGACGTTTTCATGGAAGATTCTTCTATAAATCACTAGATTACTGTCATGAAAATATGCCTGATACAGCCACCCATCGATGATTTTTACGCCACGGAAATCCGTAATATTCCACTGGGATTACTCTCAATCGGCGCTCAATTAAGAACCCATGATGTTTCCCTGGCAGACCTGAGAAAAGGTAGAACCCGGGGCATCCCCTTTCCTGAGGAATTCCAGAAGTTGAAACAATATTACCGGCAAGACGACAAATCCCCTTTCGGCCTCTATAAAAATTTTTACCGGTTTGGGTATAAAAGTGAAGAATATGATGA
>CAYYMT010000033.1:11901-34843 GCA_964472715.1 uncultured bacterium
AATATACCTTGGGACGAAAAAAACACGCCATGCTGATGATCAGCCGGGGTTGCCCGAATCATTGCAGTTTTTGCTCCATACATCAGGTTATGGGCCATCACTATCGCACAAGAAGCGTGGATAATGTGATCGCAGAAATTGATGAGAAAATTCAACAGGGTTTTCGCTCTTTTGATTTTGAGGATGACCACTTTGGTGGCAACAGAAAGTGGCTCAATAAATTTCTTGATAGAATTATCGAAAAATATTCTAAATACAACCTTTCTTTTCAGGCGATGAATGGTATCACTGCTACCAACCTGAATGAGGATTTATTGATCAAAATGAAACAGGCCGGTTTTTCTTCATTAAATCTGGCACTGGTCAGCGAAAAGGAAATTGAGCAGGGCCAACTTAATCGTCCCTTTAATACAAAAAAATTCACAGACCTTGTTCACCTTGCAAAAAAGCATGATTTCTTTGTTACCGCTTATATCATATTGGGATTGCCGGGGCACACCCTTGAACAAATGCTGGATTCGATATTGTTTCTGGCGGAACTGCCGGTTTTGATCGGGCCTTCTTTCTTTTACCTGGTGCCGGAAACCAAAATTTTCAAAGATTGCCAACAACAGAATAAAATTCCAACAAATATCAAGATGTTTCGTTCTTCTTATATGCCCTATGAAACGGAGAAATTTTCCCGATCAGACCTGATGACGCTGTTTCGCATTACCAGGATTATCAATTTTTTGAAGGAAACAAAAGAGGTAAATTATGTTCCTGACTATAAAATTACCGGTGACATACTTACAGTTTCAACAAATATTGATAGTAATGGCAAGAGAATTCAATTGGGAAATGCACTGTTGAAGTTGCTGCAAACTTCCGGAAAAGTATTTGGCATAAAAAAACTTCAAAAGAATCGTTATCAATTGAGAAAAGAGAATGTGAATCAAAGGCTGATGGAATTATTTTTAACACGATTAGAAAAGACAGAGATTTAATGGTAATCAATTGGGGTAATGCAGAAAATCCAAATGAATCTTCCATTCTTAGCCATATAGAACCTAAAATCACTTCATCATTTTAATCTATTGACGATTTAATATTTTACCTTTAATTTAAAACAAAATTATTTGGAGAAATTAAATGAAAAAATCCTTTACTTTAGAATATTGGCAAGATGATAAATGGTTTGTTGGCAAACTAAAAGAGGTACCCGGCGTATTTAGTCAGGGTGAAACACTAAATGAATTGTTTGAAAATATTCAGGATGCCTACACTATGATGATGGAGAGTTCTGATATAATGATCGATCATCCTGATTCTAAAATTACTGAACTTGGAATTGAAATTTGAAACGAATAATTCTTAATTAAATATCTGGTTAAAAATCACTGTGTACTTAAAAGACATGGCGCCAAACATGATATTTATGTTAATATGATGACAGGAAAACAAGCACCAATCCCCAGGCATTCCGAAATCAGCGAGTCACTTGCGAAGTTGATTAAAATACAGTTAGGAGTTGATTAAACCTTTCTGCAAAATTAATTTAAAATACTTTAGATCAACGGCTTAATAAATTTTCAAACATTCATGTCACAATTAAAAAAACACAGCCTCAATCACTACAAAAAAGAGGCTGCCATATGACAGCCTCTTCAGGTCAAATTAAGTGTTTACACTAGAAACCGACACTGATGGAAAAGTATTGATTCGCATCAAAGAGTTCCATCGGACGGAAAGCATAATCAAAATATACTTTTGTGCCCGCCATGGCCATATTGAGTCCCAAACCATAACTTAAGTCAAACTGGGCATCCTTGTCCCAATCCCAATCATCAGGATAGAGATTCTGAATATATCCGGCCCGGAGAAGGAGAAGATTATTAATATTCATTTCCCCACCGAGATTAATTCTGTCCAGTTCCAGTGTATTTTTACTGTATTGACCAAAAACCGCAACCGATGCCGCATTACTTAATTTTCTGGTATACGCTACACCCATATTCATGCTGGTTGGCAATTCCGCCGAAGCCATGTCCAGTTTAGTTTTGCGGGTTGTCCCATTGGGATTGGCAAAAGGTATATCGGAATCAAATTCAATTTCCGGTCCGTCAAAGGTCATATCGGTACCGATATTTTTCATGGTAATTCCAAAATCCAGACCAAAATTTGTCCGGTATTGCAAACCAAAATCAAATCCCATCGCACTGGCCGACATATTCCCGATATTCTCACTGATAATTTTGACATTGGAGCCAAAGGAGACTTTATTTGTCATTTTTTTGGAATAGGTTAATCCGGCAGTGAGATAATCCGGCCTAATTTCCTGTCCTGTACCTTCAGGGGAATTGATTGTCGTCACTTCTATTTTTCCAATATTGAGTGATTGGATACTGACACCAATTGTTCCCAGCCGGCCCAGATTGACACCGGTGGTGATATAAGAGACTTTCATGTCAGCAAAATAATCCAGGTAACTGAAACTGGCTTCCGCCTGTTTTATATAAGCCAAACCGGCCGGGTTCCAGTAAATTGCTTCAGTGCCAGTTACTTTTGCAATATCGGCGCATCCAAGGGATACATTTCTGGCTCCCATTGGAATTAATAATTCCGGCGCGGCAGCGGTTCCCAGGCGGGTTCCGCTGGCAAAAACCACTTGTGTAAATAATATCATTAATAATAATAAAAATGTAATTTTAATATCGTTTCTTTTCATAATTTTTACCTCCATAATTACGTTATCAGAAAAGATGACCATTAGTAGGTATCCAGACGTTCATTCGGAGCAAAGATCGCTAGTTTGCCGATTTTTTCACCAACTTTTGGAATATCCACATGATATACATAGATACCACTGGCTACCGGCAATCCATACTCATTACTCAAATCCCACTGGGTCAGTGTGGTGGTGGGATCGTCTTTTTGGATTTTCTTGATCTGATTTCCGGCCAGATCAAAAACTCTGATGGTACACTTCTCAGGCAGGTTTGTAAACTGTACCCAACGCTGGAAAATATTCATTTCACCGGAATGATAGCCGTAATATGGGTTTGGTACAACTTTTATATTGTCAATATCATCCTTTTTATGTTTGGTGGAATCAGTGGCGGCCTTCGGTGCTTCAAAGGTGTAATAATCATTTTCACTATTGGGTTTGGCTGAATTCCATCGGACAACTGTTCCTGGCGCCGGCGGTTTGCCCCAGATTCCACCCGATCCCGGTGACCAGAGATCATAGTACATTGAAAAAACGATTCTGCCAACTGAGTGTCCGGAATCCCATAAAGACCCCCAGAAAATATTATTTAAGACATTATCGCCACCATCGGCTGTGAGTTCTTCTTCATCATAAGGATAATTGCAGATATAGAGACGTTCCCAGCCGCTCAGAGCGCCGCCAACATAGGCGCCTTCTCTTTCCTGGCTCCAGTACCAATCGCTGTCATCATCAATAATTCCGGCAATTACCTGAGTTTTTTCGCCGGATGGTGTGATTTTCCATACTCTGAAAGGCAGGCGGCCATTGGTTTCGTGGATTGTTTCAGCGCCCCCCAAAGTGTCAGCTTCTTTCCAGCCATTGACAAACCAATCGCCATTAGCCGAACCTGCTTCACTGGCCCAGGCATTAAAAATCAACTGACCATTGGTTTCAGGATTTTCGACAAATTCAATAACAATATCATTCGGTGTGGTATTTCCACGCCAATCCCATTGTGTCAGTTGAGTCACCGGATCACCTACAGCGGCGCCATCGGCGGCAACAATAAATGACGGCTTACCTGCCTCATAATGGTCCGGAGTATTTAAACTGGAAATGAGATTGTCGTCAATGACTTCATTCCAATCATCCGGGCTGACCTGTACAAGTTCAACAATACTTGGCGGTGCGCCAGCCACTTTTACCATCAGACCATCGGTAACATTATAGGCCGCGTCATTTCTTTGGTTGCGCTGATGACTTAACAAAGTATCATTGACAGTCTGATCATACAAGTACCATTCTGTTTCCTTATTTTCATAAAACCCAACCTTATAATCATGACCACTCAATTTTAAGGGATCGACGACAAGTGCCGTCACACTTCCCTGGCTTTCCGGTTTTGTGGTATCTTTTCTCATATGGAAAACAGGAATAGTATCGCCAAAGGAGGCATAGGTTCTTATTCCCAGTCGGGTCTGAGGAATTACCCTGACAATTGTGGGGGCACTTTCCAGTATTTTCGGCGCGCCGTATTCACAATAGCCTTCGGCAACCACTCCGAAATAATATTCTTTACCATTCACAAGCAGGTCACCGACATTTCCAACAGTTCCATTGGTGTTTTGTGTAATTCTGATCATTCTGTTACCAGTGTAAGGAGATGCATCAGAAGCGTCATCCACTTCCCACCGGTCTATCAATACAGGGTCAGCGCCACTGGCGTCGGAATACTGGTAGACCGAATAGCCAAGAAAATTATAGGTAGAATCCAAAATGACTTTTTCCATATTATCCATAATTACAGTATCACCATAGGCTTTGGCGACGATCGGATCAGTTGAAGAATAAAAAGTGCCGTCTTCATTGTATTCAGAGTTTCCGGTCCAGTTCAGAATAATTTCCTGATTTTTTGCACTGATTTCGATTTCCGGTGATTTCGGGTTTTTGGCCAACTTAAAATTAACATCATAAGCCAGTTGTGCCAGCCGGTCAACTTCTTTTAACTTTTGAACACTATTCAGATTATCAGTTCCACGGGCCATAATATATCCGGCGACAATCACCTGTACACCCGGTTCGCCAAAATCAGGAATGCCATTCATATTCAGATCCCGGTTGGGATTATTGGCTTCCCAGTATGTCATATCAAAGGGGCCTGTTGTCATAATAAACCGTCTGTCATCTTCATTGGAATCATTCCATCCGGTGCCGGTTGTCGGGTCACCACTGAACATAAAATTGGCCGGTTCGGCATTTGGGTTCGTGCCCACGCCACCCTCTGTGATTTTATTGCCGTCACGCCAGATAGCCCGCATGTAATTATAGGCATCCTGCCCGTTATCGGGATTGCCGTTTGTGGGATCATCATTGTTATTATAGTAAACAAAAGAAGTCATTTTTAACTTTTTCTTATCATATAACACGGTTCCATCGGGAAGCACAACTTCAGCGCCTTCTTCATCAACAATCGGCCCCTGAAAAAAATCAATTCCGGCAGCCGGAGGAGCTGAGCCATAATTCTGATCGTCATTATCAGCATTATAACAGTAACCCAGTCCTAACAGGGTATCACAACCGACAAAATCATCAGTGGCATCACCGATGTCCGGATCGGTCCAGATTGTAAAATATGAATCCTTCCAATCAGTACCGCTTTTATTGGCAATCGTCCATTTGGTGAACATCATGTCACCCAGCGCATCAGCCCGGTTGTAAGCCCAGACATATTGCCTGATTTCCGCATTTAGTTTGTTGGTTTTAAACATTGTGTGATTAGCCAGGTCATTCCACACACAAAATGCAGAAAAATCACCCAGCATCATCGGTTTTCCATCTTCATCAACCGGTGCGCCCTGTTCCACCGGCCAGCTGGACCAATCACCCACATTGGATGGCCTCAAGACATACCACCGGTAATCAGGATCATTGGGATTTGCCGGTTCATCAGGTGCAATAATTTCACCGGGTTGAAATTCTGTGGCATCATGAATTACGCCGGCGATTCTTACTTCACCATCAACACGGGCACCCAGCCACTGACCGGCACCGTACATCGGGCTCAATCCGGATCCTTTCGGCCATTCCAGTCCCCAGTTACTGCCAGGGACATCATGAAACCAGATTCCGTTATTTCGTAAAAATCCATTTAGCCGGTTGGCGTCCATCCAGATGTCACTGGTCATGGCTGATTTCGCCAACGGGCCAATTTGTTTATTGTTATTTTTTTCTCCCATCAAAAAACCTGATAACAGAAAAACCATTAATAAGGTATATACTATAATTTTTCTCATAAATTTTCCTCCAAACCAAAATTGAACATTCATTATAATTCCAGACGCAAGCCAAGTCGAATTTGTCTTGGAGTTGCATAATTACTATAGTCCCATGCTCTCATTTTGTACTGTTTCTTTTCAACTTCTGTTAGATTATTCCAGTATACTTTGCCGGGATTGGTGCCCAGATAGCCGGTACTATTGGGTGTTCCGGTTGTTATGTATACATTTTTCACATTTTCTTTATTCAGCAGATTCAGAACTGTTACATAGGCTGTCATTTTTACAGGGCCGACAGTAAACCGTTTATCAACCTTCAGATCCATTTGCTGCATCCATGGTGTTCTTTCCGCGCCCACAGCTGAAAGCGGTGTCTCGGAAATACCTTCATTATCATTCCGGCCGCCAAAAGGCTGTGTATTTGCGATTTTGGCTAAGGTGTAGGGATTACCCGAATTAAATGAGAACATCATGTTAACACCGGCATTGTTCAGCAAATTAACCGGAGCATCATCCGGGCCATACCGATAATCCAAAACAATGCTACCGCGATGACGCTGTTCAAAGTCAAGAGGCATTGCAAATTTCGGAAAATTGCCATCTTTGGAACCATCCTGCCAGGCAATATCAAAATTGGAATCAGCATTGGAGCCGGTACCCTTGGCAATTTGAAATTCATAATTTGCATTGATGGAAAGATTGTTGAATCTGCGCATGTTAAAGATCACATCAAACCCCTTGATCGTACCAAAATCGCCATTATCCGTAAAAGCAATTTCAGTTGCGTCAGTCAGATGTGGAAATACCAGGATAAGATCTTCGGTTTCCTTAAAGAAAGTGGTTAACTGCAGGGAAGCATTTTGTCCCAGCATCTGTTTAAGCCCAATTTCATAGGAAGTGGTTTTTGGCGGTCTCAGATTTGGATTATCAATGGTTGTAAAATAGCCTCCACTGGAGACATAGGTGTTTAGATAAAAAGGACTCAGATATAAATCCCGTAATTGCGGTGATTGATAGAATATTCCATATTGTGTATGAAACACAGTGCTTTCAGTAATGGGAAATGAGAATCCCAGCCGTGGACTAATGAAATCATAAGCTTCAGATGGCTCTGTATCTTCTTTATCAAACTGCCCGTTTCCGCCAAACATGCCACTACCGGGAATATAGTTGCCATCTTCATCCACGCGTTTATCGATCTCTTTGAACATCCAGGCATTAGGATCAATCCTGTCATAACGAAGGCCAACATTCACGATAATATTTTCATACTCGATCTTATCCTGCAGATAGCCGCTGATGATGATGGGGTGATAAGGTTCCTCTTGATCAAATCCGGAAATTGGATTACCGGCTTCATCACGCACCACGTCATCAAGAAAACTTTTTCCGTCGCCAACTTCCTTGCCGTCGATATCATAGCCATAGAACCGAACATCTGTCGACTGATATTTTTCCAGTTCTGTACCATATTCTCTGGCGTAACTTTCCGGTGCCAGGGCGCGGTACTCCCGTAATGTATGATACTTATATTCAAAACCGGTCTTAAAAGTATGATTTTTATTATACTGATGCGTCAGATCAAAATCAATTGCCCAATAAGTCGTTCTGTTTTTAAAATAATCATTAAAGGGCACACCCGGAGCAAAAAAATCAGGTTCCAGCGTTCCGTTGAAACGGGTTCCTTCAAAAGTGTTTAATCCCCGGTAATATCTTTCATTATATAAATCTTCCAATTCAGGATCACCAACATAGAAAATATTTTGTTCCGGATAGGGTTGTTCAGCAGCACTGCCATATTTTTCCAGATCATCACCGAATTTTCTGTCATAATGTTTTCGTTCGGTATCAAAGTATTTTAATCGAAAATCATAAAATGTGGTGTTGGAAATTGTATGGGTCAAAGCTGTATTCAATGACAATGTGTTGGTTGACATTGTGGGAGCGTGGTCCTGATTGAAAAAATACTGCCTGTGCATGGCGTCATCATTGAAAGGATCTGAAGAAAATTCACGCACTGTTTTGGCAAATCCTGTCTTTAAGGCCATATTGTCCGTAAATTGTAATTTGAATTTTCCATTCCAGGCCCAGACATCATTAAAATTACCGGGAATTCGGCCATTAAAATTAAATTTATGAGTACCCAGATCCAAAGTATCCCGCTCAGTATAGGTAATCAGCGATGTATCCATCTGCCCCATCTCATCATTGTAAGCAATACGGATGCTATCAAACTCATTATCATAGGTAAACATCTGATCAAAGGTTCTGGATTCCAGGCGGTAAGGATTCTCTGCCCATCCATAGGAGGGTGTCCAGTCGGCCTGATATTGTCTTGTGCCACTGACAAAGAAAGTGTGGTTTTTGCCGGGGATAATGGGTCCACTCAAAGTGGCCACATATTCATTATGTCCGTAAGAATAGGCGCCCAAAATTTTATCATCAGCGCTTAAAAATTCATCGGTGTCAAAGGACAGGGATGCCTTATACTCTTTAGTACCAACATTGGTTGTCAGGGCGACAATTCCGGACATGGCATCACCATACTCAGCATTGAAACCACCGGTCTGAACACTCATTTCCTCGATGGCTTCATTCGGCAGGTAGAGCCGGACAGCACTGTTATAAGGGTCATTCACCAAAACACCATCGATATACACAGCTGTTTCTGCGGCGCGGCCGCCACGAACATTCATATCGTTGGAGTTAGCGGTTTTGACCACACCGGCTGTGGCGGCGGCAATTTCCTGCATGCCTCTGACCGGAAGATTGGAAATATCTTCTGCGGTTTTAATCACATTGGTGTTTGTTTCATCTTTCCTGATAATTTTTCTATGAGCAGTTACCAGAACTTCTTCCATATCCAATGCGCTTTGTTCCATCTCCAGGTTAACTTCCGTTGTCAGGTCCAATGATACATGAAGATTTTTCATTACAATGGTTTTTTTACCCATGTAGGATGCTTTCAGAGTGTATTCTCCTACCGGCACATTCAGAATCGAATAGTAACCATCAGTATTGGTTGCGGCACCTGTATTAATGCCATTTCCCGTTACAACAATATTTACTCCCGGTAATGGTTCACCGGTTTCTTTATCTGTCACTATTCCTGCGATCTTACCGGTTGTACCGGCAAACAGTACAAAGGGTAATAAAATGGTTAATAACCATAAAATGACATTTCTTGTCATAGTTCCTCCTTTTTTAAACCTATTTCATTATTTTTTGATTAATGATTAAGAGAAGTATGTATCCCCCTTCCACTAATCCTGGGACTACTTTTTCAATACATGTACCAAAGGGAAAATATTCTTCATTTCACATTAAAATATCATAAAATAAATATTTCAAATTCATGAAAATAATGATATTACCTCTAAATTTCTGATATTTAGGAAATACTAAAAAAAGCCTTCAAATCGGATATTTAAGAAGTTTACTATATTTAGGATATAGCAACTCCAGGTTTATTGGTAATATTATTTTTTTATCATTATCCGGTTTTTTCATTGATCTGTGAAAGAGATAATTGAAAAAGATGGTCAGCTGAATTTTGGAAACAAGTGTTATTGACTGAAAAAAGTCCATAATCCTGGGCACTAAAAAGAAAAAGGAAAGCTTTTATAATAGCTTTCCTTTTTCTAAGGATTAGTATGGTACACTATTTTTAAGTCAATATAAATGCCAAACACTTCTAATAACATCAATTAATTCCTTTTTTCTGGTAAATAACTCGTCATGTTTTTATAATTACCAATACCTGGTGAATATTCAGGAATTGGTGTTGAAATTGCCAAAAAAAGGTTTAAAAATAATTTCAGGAGGAATATTTATGAAAAATTTATTAAAAATATCATTTGTCCTTTCGTTGCTTTTTATGTTCAATTGCACCGGAACCATTAAGCCTCTGGGCTATTTTTCCCTCTTCCCTTATTCAAATCCCGCTGCAAATCAAAATCTTACCACTTTAAATATACTTTTAGGTGATGATGTCAAAAATGATTTCTCAGTAAAATCAACCGGCATAAAAGAAATGCAGGTAAGGGATTTTCGTAAATCTGTGGAATCCAGTCTTATCAATACCTTTCAGGAAAACTATAAAAATATCCGGGTGTGTGAAACAATATCTGGGCAGGGATTAACATTAACCGTCTACCGGATCAGACCTTTCTGGAAACTTGAAGATATATTCACTCCTTCAGAAACATTAAAGGAACGATATGTTGTCTCTGCCGGCTTTCAGATTGACGCCGCATTATTTCTTAATGGCAAAAAAATCAAAAGTGTTGTTGACACGATTTACAGTGATGAGAAAATGACAAATACTCACCAGGCCCATAATATTTTTAAAAATGGTTTTGAAAAAGTCTGTGAAACAATTAACCACCGTCTATTTATTTAAATAGTTAAACTAATCCTGCAAAATTCATAACTAATTAGGTTAAAAAAAGAAAAAGGAAGTCGCTGGCGCGGTCTTCCTTTTTCTCAGGATTAGTATGGTACGTGTAAATTTTATATTCAATAAAAATGCCAAAATTTCAGATTATGGCTGTTTTTAAATAAATTCTTGTCGTTAATTGTTAATATTCAGTTTTTTCATTCGGCTAAACAAGGTTTTCGGATTAATTTTAAGAATTTCTGCCGCCCCATTTTCTCCGCTGACTTTACCATTTGTATATTCCAGAATTTTTTCAATGTGACGCCTCTGAAGTTCCTCAAGAGTCAAGAGTGAATCCCCTGTATCGGATCGCCGCTCTTTTTTCAGGGATTCGAACCACTCCCCCAGTTCCAGAATATCCGCACTACTGACAATAATAGCGCGCTGAATTATATTTTCCAGTTCCCGTATGTTGCCCGGCCAACGATATTTCATCAGTTTATTGATTGTACTTTGTGGAATTTTTGCGATCGTTTTATTGAACTTTTCACAATATTTATTTACAAAATGTTTTACCAGTAAGGGGATATCTTCCATCCTCTCCCTGAGCGGCGGTAGATTGATCGGAAAAACATTGAGCCGATAAAATAAATCTTCACGAAACTGTCCGGTTTTCACTTCTTCTTCCAGGTTCCTGTTGGTTGCCGCGATAATTCGTGTGTTGGTTTGCAGTGTCATGGAATTACCCAACCGCTCAAATTCACCATTTTGCAGCACCCGCAATAATTTTTGCTGGACTTTGATGGGCAGTTCACCGATTTCATCGAGAAATATAGTGCCGCCATTGGCCAGTTCAAACCGGCCGATCTTCCGCTTGTTAGCGCCGGTAAATGCGCCTTTCTCATGACCGAACAATTCCGATTCAATCAGAGTAGGCGGCAGGGAAGCACAATCTACTTTTATAAAGCATTCTTTATGTCTGGAACTACTTTTATGGATCGCATGGGCGAGCAGGTCTTTTCCGGTTCCCGATTCACCCAAAATAAGTATCGTTGGATCAGCGCCCGATGCGATTTCAATTTGCTGTAAAATATTTTGCATCTTATTGCTGTTTGTAACAATCTCTTTGTAATGAGAGTGATTATTGATTTCTATTTCATGTTTTAAAAAGGTATTTTCATTTTCTAATTTTGTTTTCAGGGTTTCCACTTCCGATAGCGCATGATTTAAACGGTCATTGATCTCATTTTTTTCCCTGATTTGTTTTTCCAATGCCAGTTTGCTCTTTCGAACCTTTCTCGTTCTGTACTGAATGATCGAATATATTGCGCCTGCAAAAACCAGTAGCATGAGTATTTTAAACCATAGGGCACTCCAAAAAGGATAACGGATTTGAAAATTGATCACTTTCTCCTGCTCATTCCAGACATGATCAAAATTCGCAGCTTTTAAATGAAAGGTATAGTTACCGGGCGCTAAATGTGAGTAAGTCAGGTATTTGTAATTCCTGCAATAGTTCCAGTCTTCATCCACGCCCTCCAGATAATAAGCCAGTTGGTTATTTTGCGGAGAAACATAATGAAGAGCGCGAATATCGAATGAAATTACATCCTGATCATGGGAAAATTCAAGAGGACTTGCAACTGACTGGTCAACTATTTTATTAAATACATATAATCCTTTCACCTGGGGTATGGCCGGCTTTGGATTTTTTCGAATATTTGAAGGATGAAAATAGGTAAAGCCATTCTTGGTTCCCATTAATATATAACCATTCCGCATCAGAAAACTGGCCCGCGGCAGAAACTGACAATATTGTAATCCGTCCTTACTAAAATAATTATTGATCTGGCCATCATTGACAGATAACCGGGCGATACCGTCGGGTGTGGATATCCACAGTTGACCTTTTCGGGTCGGAACAATAGCTAATATACAATTGTTGATCATGCCATTGGTTTCCAGATAATGACTAAATCTGCCATTACTGTCCAGTTTATTCAATCCGCCATTTTCCGTGCCCACCCATATATGACCATCAAAATCCTGAGTGACAAAATTAATTTTGTCATCGCTGATTGAATGTCTGTTGTGAAAATCATTGCGATAAGAAACGAATTCCGGTTCCATAGAATTGATCTCTGTGCCCGGCAACAGGGAAAGTCCGTTTTCCGCTGTACCGATCAAAAGATCATTATCCCTGGTAAAATGCAGTGACATGATATGATCGCCGCTGATTGCCGATATGGAATTTTCATTGGGAAAGTAATGCAGAAAATTATCATATTGTGAACAATAACGATTTAACCCCTTTTGTGTGCCTACCCAAATATCATCCTTATTCAAAGGATCGCCTACTATTGACGTGATGAAATTGGAACTGATACTTGAGAGTTCCCGGCCGGAATATTGATAGTGTTTTACTCCCTGTTGGGGTGTTATCTTGTACAGTCCGTTATTCGTACCGCACCATAGATTATTGCCGCTGTCACGATACATGGCTGTGATCACCTGAAAATTGAGTTCTTCTGTACCGGGCAGGCGGTAACTGCTGTTATCTGAGAAATCATAGACAAATATTCCATGATGGGTGCCGATCAGAATAGAATTTGTATTATGCCCGGCAAAGGAGAAAATAACATTGCTCATCAATCCTTTATCGATTGTATGGTGGGTGAAATTCCGGGCCGGATAATATTTATAAAGTCCTTTCCCCTTCAGGCTGATCCATAACACACCGCTGCGATCATAGTAGAGTGCATGAATACCGGCGGAATTGCGGATTTTAATATCGATTTGATAAGTATGGATTTCAATATTTTCTAAATTTTCTCCCGGACTGATTTTGTAAATTTTGTAGCCACTGCCTAACCACAGATTACCAAATTCATCTTTAACAATGGCATTTTTTTGAACATTGAATATTTTCTCTGAAAAATTCTCCTGATCTATTTTAATCAATTCTGTTTTTGCTTCATCATACAAGTGGAATCCGGCCTTTGTTGAGATTAAAAATATATCCTCTTTAACCGGAAAAATAAAATTCACATCAATGGCTTCCAGAAAATGCTCAAGCACCAGTATTTTCTCGTGGACAGGAGAAAAATTAAGTTTATAAAATCCGTTATCACCGGTTGCTGCCAGCAGAGTATTATTGTCAATGATCTCTATATCAGTGATATGCTGTGAAATTCCGGCTGGAATAATAGCGGTACTGTCACGATTTAAATTCCGGTAAAATAATCCCTGGTCTGTCCCAAACCAGGTCTGACAGTTATCATGAGCAATCGCGGAAATATTTGCGCTACCGGTAGTGGCTTCCATGAAATATGAAAATTTCCCGGAGCGAAGGTCAAGGGAGTTCAGGCCGCCGAACTTTGTTCCGATCAGAAGGACCGAACTGTCGGTTTCACAGATATCTGTTATGTGGTCATCGGAAACACTGTATTCATAATAGGGATCGATTTTGTAACTATCATAATCCTGGCCGTCGTATCTGTACAGCCCGTCCGTGGTACCAAACCAGATATAACCCTGATCATCCTGGTGTATGACATTGATTGATTTATGGAAATCCAATGATATTACATTGAGTTTATCCTCCTGTCCCAAGAGGCAGGTTGACAGAAACAGACTAATGTAAAAAAAATATATTGTATTTCTCATCCCTTTTACCAAATTATATTTTCGCTATCTAAGACCGGCGGTTTATAAAAAAGTTGTCGCAACATTTAATTTCTTCAGCAAACCGGTATGAAAAAATATTTAATATTTTTACTGATATTCAGGTAAAAGTAATGAAGCGGAACATACAGGAATGTAGTCGGAAAAGTCAGGAATATAATTCTTGATACTTCACAGATTAGAATAATGGAGAACAAAAATTTTATAGGGATAATAAACTAACTTTTTTCACTATTATGAAACATTAAAATTTTGCAATCGTATGAAAATTGTAAATTAAAATTAAAAAAGGAGAAATTTTTATGTTGAAGTATTTAGGCAGAGAACGGAGAATTGAATTGGTTTTAATAGTAGCGCTCTTTTTTCTGGTGCCACAAATTGCCTTAAGCCAGCAACCAAACCAAATGCCTAATCAAATGCAGGAGCAAGCCAAATCCATTGAAGTATCTGACGAAGAAGTCACAACATTTGTTAAAGCCCAGAATAAACTCCTGGATGTTCAGGAAAAATCCACTGAAAAGATGATGACCACTATTGAAGATGAAGGTCTTGATGTGGAAGTCTATAATAAAATCGCACGGCAGGCGCAAAGGGCCAATTCTGCGGAAGATATTAATGCCACCGGAGACGAGTTACAAAAATTCCAAAATGCATCAACCAAAGTATCGAAAATTCAGCAATCTATGCAGCAAGAACAGGAAGAAGTACTGAAAAAAATGGATATGTCACCAAAACGCTACCAGGAAATTGAGATGGCGGCAATGCAGGATATGAAGTTACAGGAAAAAATCATTAATAAAATGGATGAAGAAAAAGAAAAATAATCCTAATCATTCATTGAAAATCCGGGTTTTTGACGGATAGAATGACATTCATGTCAGACTTTGTTGTTCCCGTCTTAGCCAGGCAATATTAATTCAGCAACGGTTCCGTAAATACGGAACCGTTTTTGTTTTTAGTATTGATATAATATTATGAAATATATTTATCGGCCTGAAGCAGTCTGATTATCAAATGCCGGGACTAACCCTTGAATTCGCCCATCAAACAATACCTTAGAAAATAAACATCCCAATCAGACCACAAGATAAAATCACAAAAATCGGATGCAATTTACCTTCAAATATAATCAGAACAGCCAGGGCGGCAACTGCCAGCAACAAGTCTATCCGGTTTTCCAGGACTTCGGAACCATAAGACCAGGTGGCATAAAATATTAAACTCAACACCCCCACCTGCAAACCTTCCCGAAACTTGATTACATGTTCATTGGAACTGACCTTCTCAACAAGGGGAGCAATGATTACGAGGATCGTAATTGATGGCAGAATGACGGCCAGTGTGGCTGTTATGGCCCCCAAAATACCGTTTATGCGCAATCCCACAAAAGTTGCGGCATTGACTGCAATTGGTCCCGGCGTCATTTGTGCAATTGCCAGAAGCGAGGCCATTTCTTTAAAAACCAGCCAGTTTTGCTGAGTCACTATTTCATGCTGGATAAGAGGAATCGTTACCAATCCTCCGCCATAAGCGCCAATGCCAATTAATGTAAAACTTTTAAATATCTGTATTAATGTTCGCAATCTGTCTCCGTGGATTATCAGAAATTAAATTTTATTCGGGGTTTTTACATAAAAAATATCCCAGCACCCCACTGCCAATTATGCTCCAAACAGGATGGCCCTTTAACCCCAGAACAATTACAACTCCAACGACAAAGACAATGATATTTTGCCAGTATCGCAGATGTTTTCTGCCAAAAATATATACGGTAAATGCCAGCTGGGCCGAAACTGCCACAGCGCAGCCGTGTAAGAAAGCCGCAACCCGGGGATGATTGAAGTAGGGCAAAGCAACAAAATATATCAATAAAATTATAAAAAATGAGGGCAGCACAGTTCCCAGCATAGCTATCATGGCACCGGATTTTCCGCGTAAACGTCTTCCCTGCAAATAAGCAAGATTCATGGCTATGGCTCCGGGAACAAGCGTGGCGGTTGACATTTCCTTAATAAATTCCCTGTCACTGATCCATTTTCGCTTGAGTACCAATTCATGCCGCAAAACAGTTGCCATGGCCAGGCCACCACCCAGGGTAAACATACCGATTCTAAAATAGGTTAAAAAAATTGAACCGAATGGTACCCGTTTTTTTCTATTAGTTTTTTTACCCACATTATTACTGTAATTTAGCATTGGATCGCGGTTTTTTTCCCTTTCCAAACATTATCTCTGATAATTAAAACCATCCAAAATTACCCAAAACAATTATAAAATGAAACCATAATAAGAGATTGCTTTTTTTTCGTTCAACAATTATTATCAATTGGGGGTTAATTTTTATTTCATTTGATAGTGTGATTCAGGCAGGAAAATACAATATTTGGTACTGTTCACAAAAAAGAATATAATACTTTTTTAGAGACCCCACCAGTCTTTGATTCCGCTCATCAACATCTGTATTGCCACAGTGCCGAGGTAAAGAGAGGTCACTTTACCCATGACACTGACATACCGGTCAATGACACGGGCGTTTTTAGGCAGGACAATATCATGGACGACCTTCAGCAGAATAAGCACGCCAATGGTAAATGTGACAGCAATAATAATCGCCAGAGAGGCATTTAATCCACCCAGGTTTTTACCCGCTAATACGCTGACATTCAATGAACCGGGGCCAATCAAAATCGGCATGGCAATGGCGCCCACCTTATCCTGTGAATCACCTCTGAGGCTGGAGATGGCGGCATTTCCGTTAAACATAAAATTGATACTGATCAGCAAAAATACAATCCCGCCGAAAATCTGAAAGGATTCAAATTTGGCATGAATAAAACTCTGGAAAATGATTTCACCGGTAATGGCAAAAGCAATGAACACTGTGCTACTGATCACACCGGCCAGTCCGAGTATGCCGGCAAACTCCTTCAGGGAAATGGTTTTAATGATTTCCACCAGGTAAATCACCAGTAAAAATGGATTTAAAAGCATTATCATTAAAATAATCATTTGAAAAAAACTATCCATTATCACCTTAGTTTATTTTATTAATAACATCTTTTGTACTTTATACTTATCCGACTGCTGTAAATGTATGAAATATATTCCGCTACTTGCAAATTCCCCCCTATCGGTCAACCCGTCCCAGTGAAATATATGCAGTCCTTTTGTATAATTATCAAATCGAAATTTGCGAACAACCTGCCCCCTGAGATTAATAATTTTCAGGCTTGCTCGCTGATCGTTTTTCAGACGTACCATCAATTTTGTATAATTGCCGGATTTTAGGAGAAAGGGATTGGGTGCGGCTGAATATATTTTTAGATCTTCATCAGCAGAGAATGTTAATTCTCCAGGGTATTTAAAATCCAGAATTTCTTCGTAATTACCATTATCAAAAGTCGCTGTGAATCTATTGGTATTGACCATTGTGGAATCTATCATCAAATCAATTTTTATGGTATCATTCTGGTGCACTCTACCACTCGCCGGTGTTATGCCTAAAAATGATGGTTGATCTTTGAACTCAAAATTGCCGTTCCCGTTGCCAATATTAAAGACCCTGGCGGTGATATAATTATTTTCAAAATTATCCGATGACAAGACAAAGGCTGTCTGGGGACGGTCAGGATTTCTTTTTATCAATGCTGTAAAAATCGAATCCTCATTAGCATTGGAAGTAAAATGAATATTGTCTTTGTACAAACCGGGGAGCAGCGCCCCGGTGTCGGGACGAACTTCAATTTCCATCTTGCCGGCACTCAAAACACCTTCTGTTGGGGACAAATTCAAATAGTCAGGGATATTTGATACTTTCCACTTTAAGGCTTCAGTACCAATATTTTTGACAACAATGTTGCGGATTGAATCTGATTGAAAGAAAAACAAACTGTCGGGCATTACAACCAATGCCGGCGGCGCAAAAACTTCCTGGGTAATCACTGCGCGAATCAGCCAGTTGCCCTCCAGTTTTCCGTCGCTTTCAGAGAGTTGAAAACTATTCAGATTATAAAAAGCATTACCACTGGACAAATAAGAAAGTCCGAAGCCATTGTCAGTATCAGAATAGCCGATGCTGTAATTTTCATCGGTAGCCGAACCGATGGAAACATAAAATGAATCATTGTCAATTTCCAGGGGCTCCGGCAGATTAAATAGTGTCCACTCCTGGTAATTGGGTGTCACTTCATGGTAAGTTTTCAGCGGCGCCGCTGTCAAACGCTCATAAATTTTTACATTTACCGGTGTTGATGTGCCGGTATTGAATTTTACCGCTTTCAAATCGGATTTTTCATCCAGATGGAATTTTTCCGCCGCCACATTACTCTTATCGAGAGAAATATAATAATCCAACTGATCGTCATCATGACTTAATTCTATCTCCTGCGTTCCACCGACTCCAATAGCCGAATAGGAAAAATCCAGTTGATTGGAATTATCCAGGGTTGCTGTCCAGGCGACAACAAAACTGAGTTTGTCATAGGTTTTCCCAAATTCCAGGTCTTCCAGCATAAAATTTCCCGAACTGATATCGATTTCCTCAATCTCCGTAATATCCTTGTCCTTTATCATGATCAGTTTAGACAGGGAATGCTGCTCTATATTTATTTCAAAATTGATGTTTTTACCGCCATTGAACTGCAGATATTGGGTGGCTTGAGGCTTGACAATTGACTGTATGATTTGTCCGTCAGTAAAATTGGAATGGAAATAATCCGATTGGACATTGGGAATGTCAGCGCCATAGTAACTATATCTTCCGTCATCAATCGTTTCATCATTGACTAAATTGGCAATGAACCATTCTTTCAAAACATCCTTAAAACTGAGATCATATCCCAGGGCCTGGATACTTTGCTCATAACTGAGCGTACTGTTGCTCTGATTGCGCAGGACATGCTGAATGGCTTCTTCGCCAAACCGCTGGTAAATATAAAAAGTCCACAAACCAACCTTTGAATAATCCCGCAGGGAGCCGTCAAACTCTGCCAGTTTGCGGTTGGTATCAACCAGATATCTGGAATAGGAATGAGCATCGTATCCCAATAATTTCGGCGCCAGTTCGGAAAATCCCTCATTTAACCAGGTGCTTTCATTTGGATCATAGTTATAATGAATCAAATGCTGCAGTTCATGGGCAACAATTCCAAGGGTGTAGGGATCATCGGTTTTGGCGGGATTTGTGTCAATATAAATGATATCACTGTAATTGCCCTTACTTTTGCTTTGATCAAGGGGATCAAAATATCCGGCGACATAGGTATCGGAACTGCCCTGTTCATAACCATCTCTGGCGTCAACCAGAAGCACGAATAACTTCCCGTTGTTATCCACATCAGGGATAGCGCCAAAAATCGTTGTCAGGTTATTATAGATGCCTTTATTTGGGTCTTTTGATCCGGAGGGTGTTTCATGCAGCATGGATCGTACGATAGATGTAACTGACTGATCGGTAATATTGCCATTGTCATATTCATCGGTTTCAGCATAGACAACGATCATGCTGTCTTCATAAAGTTTGTAAAATTCAACACTTACCAATTCCACCGGCGACGCATGCAGGTCTTCGCGAAGATAAAAGGTGGTATCTCCCACTGTCGCGCTTTTGGCTAATGGCTGAATGACCCTGTCAATGTTTAACTGATGGGTTAATTGAAAAGGAGCCGGTCTTGGAACCGGCTCTTTTTTTATCTGACTCAATAAATTTGATGCTATAATCAGGTATAAAAATATTTTTAAAAATTTCATTGTTATCTTTCCGGCAAAGAGTGTCTTTCCTTTACGGGATTTCGTGTCATAAGATCAAGGAGCGCTTTCCTGGGGTCTTTGTTTTTAAACAGCACGGTATAAATTTGTTCCGAGATCGGCATTAAAACATTGTGCTTTTTCATCATCTGATGTACGGTGTGAGCGGTATGGACACCTTCGGCAATCATGGACATTCCATCCAGGACTTCCTGCAATTTGCGTCCTTTGCCGATTTCTTCACCGACATATCTGTTTCGACTGTGCTGACTGCCGCAGGTTACAATTAAATCGCCAACTCCGGATAATCCGGCAAAGGTTTCCTCCCGGGCCCCCAGTTCCATCCCCATTCGCGTAATTTCCATTAAGCCGCGGGTAATGAGCGCCGCTTTGGTATTATCGCCCAGTCCCATACCATCACAAATACCCGATGCAATGGCAATAACATTTTTTATAGAGCCGCCGATTTCCACTCCAATAATATCACTATGAGAATATACCCGGAAATATTTATTCATGAATAGGTTCTGAACATAATCCGCGGTTTCCGGAATTTCCGAAGCAGCCACGATAGCTGTCGGCACTTCCCGTGAAACTTCCTCGGCATGACTGGGACCGTAAAGGGCGACGATCTTTTCTTGCGGATGATCCAAAACATCATGGATCACCTCACTCATCCTCAGTAAGGTATTTTCTTCTATACCTTTGGTGAGGTTAACAAACACGACATTCTGATTCACCTTTTCCTTCAGTTTTAACAATAAATTCCTGACCGTATGTGACGGAACAACCAGGCAGATTACTGTTGCGCCGGCAATGACTTCTTCCAGATCATGGGAAATAAGAATTTTTTCAGGTACGGGAATTCCCGGCAAAAGCGGATTCTTCCGGGTTTTATTCATCAGAGCCACATTTTCCTGATAATATTCCCATAGGCGTACCTGGTGTCCGATTTTATTCAGGTGAATGGCGATAGTGGTTCCCCAGCTTCCGGCGCCGAGTACGGCAATCTGTTCTTTTTTTCTGAACATACTTAAACAATCTCTCCAATAATTGTGGGTTCCTCGCCGGCGGCAGTTAACTTTTTCATGAAAACTTCAACTTTTACAGCGTCAGCGACCAAGATCAAGCCAATGCCCAGGTTAAATACACGACCCATTTCATTATCAGAAATTTTACCCAGTTTTTGAATATATCTGAAGACCGGCAGCCATTCCCAGGCTTTCCAGTCCACGTTCAAACTCAAATTTTCCGGCACCACCCGTTTGGTATTCCCAATGATACCCCCACCGGTTACATGGCTAATGGCATGAAGCGCCGGATCTTTTAAAAAGGGTTCGACCGGCTTGAGATAAGAGCGATGAACCTGAAGCAGGGCGTCAGCGAGTGTGGCGCCGATCTCTTCCACGAAATCATTGACATCATGTTTTTCAAATAAAACCGAGCGGGCCAGCGAATAACCATTGGTATGCAGGCCGGAAGACTTTAGTCCGATCAGAATATCACCTTTTTGGACACGGTCCACAAGAATATCCTGCTTATCAACAATGCCGGTAATAGTGCCGACCAGGTCATAATCATCAGTCTGATAAATTCCGGGCATCTCTGCGGTTTCGCCTCCGATCAGAGAACAATTATTCTCACGGCAGGCTTTTGTCAAACCGTCCACGATATCGTGAAATACATCCTGATCAAGTTTACCGGTTCCCACATAATCCAGAAAATACAGGGGTTTCGCTCCGGTTGTCAGAATATCGTTGACACAGTGATTGACCAGGCATTGGCCGACTGTATCATGCCGGTTTGCTTTATTGGCGACAATCAGTTTTGTACCCACACCGTCAGCGCTGGAAACCAGTACCGGATTTTTAAAGTCATTGAAATTAAATTCAAATAATCCACCGAAGCCGCCGATATTGGTCAGTACATTTTTCGAAAAGGTGCCTTTCACCATTGACTTGATATTTTTAACCGCTTGTTCACCGGCATCAATATCAACACCGGCTTTTTTGTAGGATGATTCCATATTGTTTACTTTACTCCACCATAAATTTCATTAATTTCATTCTCATAATCTTTCATGATAACATTCCGTTTGATTTTCAATGATGGCGTCAACTCTCCTTTTTCAATGGAAAATTCTTCCGGCAACAAACTGTATTTGCGGACTTTTTCAAACTGCGCAAATCCATCCAGTGACTCCAACACAACAGTATCATAGATCTTTTTGACTTCCGGAAGTTTAAGCAATTCTGCTGTGGAATTCCACTGTAAACCTTGTTTTTTTGCCCATTCTTCCAGTGTTGGTAGCGACGGTACGATCAGGGCGGAAATATATTTGCGTTTATCCCCCAGAATAATGGCCTGCTCAATCCATTTGGACGCTACTAAAATATTTTCCATCGGTTGCGGCGCAACATTTTTCCCACCGGCAGTTACAATAATATTGCGTTTACGGTCTGTGATCTTGATATATCCGTCTTCATCAATTTCTCCGATGTCGCCGGTATGAAACCATCCGTCACGATCGAATAATTCCCGGGTGGCAGCCTCTTCTTTATAATATCCTTTCATAATATTGTCACCGCGGATGATGATCTCTCCGTCATGGGCAATATCTACCTCGACTCCGTCAATGGGCGGGCCAACGGTTCCAATTTTATTTCTCTCAAGGCGATTAACCGAAATTACAGGCGAAGTCTCTGTCAGACCATAGCCTTCCAGAATAGTGACACCAATCGCATTGAAAAATTCACCGATTTCAGCCGGCAATGGCGCTCCGCCGGAAACAAAATAGCGCAGTTTTCCTCCCACCTGTTGTTTAATTTTGGAATAGACAAGTTTATCGGCATTGGCGCGCTGCATATTTAATAATGGGCCGATTTTTTTGCCTTTGGCGGCTTTACGCACACATTTTTTTCCTACATTAACAGCCCACCAGAAAACCTTTTTCTTCATGAAAGATTCGTTGGAAATGGAGGACAAAATTTTTCCGTATATTTTTTCATACAATCGTGGCACAGAGACCATTAAAGTGGGTTTTACCTCTCTGATGTTATCGGCTACTTTCAGCAAATTTTCCGCATAATATATCTTGGCTCCGTAAAAAGTAGGCAAAAAATGACCGGCAGTTCGCTCAAAACTATGACTTAAAGGCAAAAAGGATAAAAA
>CAYYMT010000034.1:0-1303 GCA_964472715.1 uncultured bacterium
TGTAAGTGAGTGTTTTTGTGCTGTCAGCGCTGGGAGGATTTTCATGAAAGGAAAGCCAGCTTTGCCATTCTTCCTCCGACATATCCATCACTTCCTTTCCCACAGCCGCCAAACTATCCAGAAACCCATGTTCTGATTGCGGCGATATTAATTCACCGGTGGCTGCCACCACATAATTTTCCGGCAGGGTAATGGTCACGTCATAATCCGCGAATTCATAGTAAAACTCCCCAATGCTTAAATAAGGATAAGGATGCCAGCCATCCTGGTCATAGACCGGAATTTTGGGAAACCACTGGGAAATGTAATATTTCTGTCCGCTATGGCACATGCGGGAGAAAGATTCCGGAATCTTCACCTGCCATTCGCTGTAGATAACCACCGAATCTTGCGGAAGCAATGGCTCGTCCAATTGAATATAGCCGGTGGTTATTGAATCTTCCGGTATAAGGATATCACTCTTAATCCTATTGACAGTCAAACTATCGATGGAAATAAAGCCGCGCTGATAATCCTCCGCATTTAAGTATTTTGTTTCCCCGTATTTTTTTTGCTGCCGGGCAAAATGCGTGGTATTATCACGATAGGCATTGGGATACAGCAGCAAATAAATTCGATTCAAGGTATCGGGATAATTGTTGTAATAAACAATGGTTTCTTTGCCGCTCAGATAATGCTTCGCGTCATTGAGGGTAACGTCAATGTGGTAATGGACATAATTCTGATGATACTCTTCGGCAAAGGTCGTATTATACAGAAAAATCGCCAGTAAAAGAAAATTGAAATATTTTGCCATGATAATCCCTTGTATAAATTTGAATAACAGAAATATATAAAACCAAAAGAAATTAATTAAGGATTTTTTCTACAAAAAATTTGCTTCAGAACCGGTTCCCAAACAGAATACGGGAACTTGTAAAAAATAAAGCGCCACCGGTTTTTTGTTTGAAAAAAATATTGGAACTTATAACTTCTACCCGTTGTATATAATATTAAATAACGCGGAGTTCTATCAGACTAATTGTTAATACGGCATTTTTATTAATTATTCAATAATCGTTGGTCAATAATTCCTCAATGAGATTTCTTCTCTCAGGGAACAATTTTTATTTATAAGGAGTGGTATGATGAAGAAAGTATTAATTTTCATGGTTTTAATTGCACTATTTGTTAGCAATGGAATGGCACAGAACTATCAGATCCAGGATTTTCTGCCTGATAGTCTGACCACCTGGCAGGTGTATGGCAGTGGACAGCTTGGCGGGTCACACACGAATGATGAAATCAAAGATGAAAAGGACTT